>JBJELS010000141.1:0-11569 GCA_051879275.1 Lachnospiraceae bacterium | reverse complement strand
GCTGACCCTAAGCTTTTGATTCTGGACGAAGCCACCTCCAATGTGGATACCCGTACGGAAAAGGCCATTCAAGGTGCCATACAGCAGATTATGCGGGAACGAACCAGCATTGTCATTGCCCACCGCCTCAGCACGATTCGGGATGCAGACCTTATTGTGGTGATGGATCAGGGACAGATTGTGGAACAGGGAAACCACGAGACTCTTTTGGAAAAAAGAGGGAAATATTATGAGCTGTATATGACCCAGTATGCAGGATTTTCTACCTGACAGGGGAATAAATTTAAGACTGCGAAAGCAGAGAAATGGAGGAAAACATGAAGACAAACAGCAAAAATGAGATGGTTAAATTAATTTCGATCTGCGGACAGATTGCAGAACATAAGAGTGAAAAAGTACAGGAGCGCGGTGGGGATGAGTCCATTATCCTGTCAGCGCTGACGGAAAGCGAGCAACAGCAGCTGAAGGAGCTGTTGACCAAATTGCAGAAAAAGTGGGCCAGTGACCATGCTGCCCACCATAGGCGTTAATTCTGTAAAGCCGTTACCTTAAACGAAAAAGCAGGTGATTAAACCCTAATCGGGTTTAACCACCTGCTTTTTCTATGGATGCGGATTTGATAACCGCATCCAGTAGTTGTATCTTCTGATCAGAAGGACAAGTTAGTTTTTTGATATGCTGATTGACCAAGCTTGCGTGGACATCGGCAACACGCTCTGCCAATTCACGCTGACCCTCGAAGGTTTTTGGATAATGGACAATTACATTGATTGGAACACTCTTTCTTGCGATACCACGCACCTCCCTCGATATTTCAGTCTATGAGAGAGAAGTTGTCCGCTATTCCCAACTTATAACGCCTGTTTTCCTACTTCAAAAACGGCGTTTTCTGCTTTGATTTTGTTGAAATATTGTATAACTTCTTTTGTGATATCATCTTATATATTCGATAAAGACAAGGGGCATCATGCACTACGGTGTGTGGCTGCTTTTCTTTCTTGCTGAATTTCCACTAATCTACGCTCAATGCCTTTCACACCCTCTTTGCGGTGTTCTGTTTACTCGGGTGTTACGTTATGTTATAATACCAAAAGGTACATCACATACCGGGGTAAGGAGGAGATGAAATGCGGAAAAATGAAGACATCATAGCTATCTATTCCCGTAAGTCTAAGTTTACCGGAAAAGGCGAAAGTATCGGGAATCAGGTAGAACTCTGTAAAGAATATGTTCGTGTGCATTATGGTGATGCAGCTGCAGATCAAGTTATTGTATATGAAGATGAAGGTTTCTCCGGGGGCAATCTGAATCGTCCTGATTTTAAGAAGATGATGGATGCTGCCCAAAAACGAAAGTTTAAGGCTATCATTGTTTATCGTCTTGACCGTATCAGCCGAAATATCAGTGATTTTGCAAGCCTGATTGAAGAACTGGCTCGTCTGGATATTTCTTTTGTTTCTATTAAAGAGCAGTTCGATACAAGCACTCCCATGGGACGAGCTATGATGTACATTGCATCTGTTTTTTCTCAGTTGGAGCGTGAAACCATTGCGGAGCGTATCCGTGACAATATGCACGAACTGGCAAAAACAGGACGATGGCTTGGCGGTACGACACCTACCGGTTATGCTTCTGAAGCAGTTAAAAGTTTTACTGTGGATGGTAAGTCTAAAAAAGCCTGCAAGCTGAAACTGATTCCTCAAGAAGTGGATATTGTCAGAATAATTTACGACTTATATATAGAAACGGATTCTCTGACCTTGACCGAAGCTGCTTTGATCAAACAAGGAATTAAAACAAAGAACAATAATTACTTTACCCGTTTTTCCATCAAAGCTATTTTGCAGAATCCAGTATATATGATAGCAGACGAAGATGCCTACAATTTCTTCATTCAAAATGAAACGGATCTGTTCTCGGAAAAAGGTGCCTTTGACAACAAGCATGGTATCATGGCATACAACCGCACCGTTCAGGAAAAAGGCAGAGCTACAAAGTATCTTCCTGCAAGTGAATGGATTGTTTCCGTTGGCAAGCATACGGGTCTGATACCGGGTAAGGTGTGGGTACAGATTCAAGAGTCTCTGGAACGCAATAAGTCGAAGTCTTTCAGAAAGCCACGCAGTAATGAAGCACTTCTGACCGGCTTGTTATTCTGTAGCTGTGGTGAGCGTATGTATCCCAAAATGAGCAAGCGTAAAACTGCGGATGGCAGGGTGATTTACACCTATGTTTGCAAAATGAAGGAGCGCAGCCAGCGTTCTATGTGCAACAGTAAAAATGCAAACGGCAATACATTGGATATGGCTGTAATCGAGCAGATTAAAATGCTTGCAGAGGATAAAGAAACTTTTATTGCACAGCTGGAACAGAGCCGCAGATTTTACACCGGCAATCGCATGGATTACGAACAGCGATTGGATGATATGAGAAAGGAAAAGGCAGAAACAGAGAAGAAAATCGATTCTCTGGTAGACTCTTTTGTAGATATGGGTGACAGTCCTGCCAAAGCTCATGTAACCAAACGAATTGAACAGTTGAACCAAGAATACCAGTCCCTTGAACAGCGTATTCAGGAACTGGAGGGTCTGACTTCACAGCATGCTCTTAGTGATATTGAATTTGATCTATTACGTCAGCTGTTGACTATCTTCAAAGACGGTATTGATAAAATGACCGTTGAACAGAAACGTGCTGCCATTCGTACCATTGTGCGTAAAGTAGTATGGGATGGCGTCAGCGCTCATGTGATTCTGTTTGGTGTCAAAGATGATGAAATCGAGTATCCGGAAATTGCTGCTGCATCCGGAAATACCGAGGAGGACGACTGCCTGGGAAAAACGGAACCCCCCAGTGCATCAAAAACGCATTGGGGGGAGGATGGCAAATGAAATCCTGATGTATTTCAGGGCAAGAAAAAAAAGCTCCAGAGAGGTTTCTCTATATGAACCTATCGGTACCGACAAGGAAGGAAATGAAATCAGCCTGTTGGATATTATCGAGGTAGAACAGGAGGATATTGTAGAAGCCATGCAACTTAAGGAGGAAATGAAGCAGATGCTGCTTCTGATTCCCCGGATTCTGGAGCCAAGAGAGGAAGAGATTATTCGGCTCAGGTACGGACTTTTTGGAGAGAAGGAACTGACTCAGCGGGAAATCGGAGAAAGACTGTCAATCTCCCGCAGCTACATTTCCCGTATCGAAAAAAGAGCTCTTGAAAAGCTTAGGGCTGCGCTGAATGAAGGAAAATAGAAGAAAGGCTGATTACTCCTTCAGCCGGCTGAAAGGGCTGAAGGAGGCTTCATAAAATTATAGCTTTACAATATGGAATAGATATGCTATAACATACTATAGTGATAATTGGTTCTTTGAGGGAGTCAGCTCCCCATCTGAAATCCAATCCTTACGGAATGCTTCTGCATTCTTTCTTTTGTCGCTTTCCGGCGGCAGACTTAGGCAGTTCGCCAAAAGATTCAGTTCTATGTACTGCAGTTTAAAAGGACACACGGTGTTGAACAGATAAGGAGGTAGGGAAGCTTATGTTCAGCAGAGTATATTCAGGAGGAATACAGGGAATAGACAGCTATCTTGCCCATGTGGAGGTGGATGTTTCCAAAGGAATGCCCGGCTTTGAAATGGTTGGGCTTTTGGGAAGTGAGGTAAGAGAGGCCAGGGAACGGGTGAGAGTGGCGCTGAAGAATACGGATTTTCCCCTGCCGCCAAGGCGGATTACAGTGAATATTTCACCGGCGGATATCCGCAAGGAGGGAGCTGCCTTCGATCTGGCTGTGGCCATAGGGATTTTGGTTTCTGCAGAGTATCTTTCCGAGGAAATTTTAGAAGATACCTTATTTGTGGGAGAATTGGGACTGGACGGAGAGGTGAAGAGAATCAGGGGAGTTCTCCCCATGATGATCATGGCCAGGGAGAAAGGAATAAAATGCTGTATCCTTCCCCGGGAGAATGCCGGGGAGGGAGCGGTTATTGAGGGAATCCGGGTAATTGGAGTAAAAACACTGGAGGAATCTATTTATTATTGTCAGCTGGAACCGAAGCATAGAGATAGCTTTCTGCCTCCGGCCCGGTTAGACCGGGAGAGTCTTCTGGAGCAATGGAAAGAGAATAAGTTGGATTTTGCCGATATTCGCGGTCAGGAACTGGTGAAACGGGCAGCGGTTATTGCGGCAGCAGGCTTTCATCATCTGATGATTACCGGAGTACCGGGAACAGGAAAGACGATGATTGCCAAACGGATTCCCTCCATTTTACCTCCTTTATCTATGGAAGAAAGTCTTGAGGTCTCGAAAATCTACAGCGTGTCCGGGCTGTTGAAGCAGGGAAAGCCCCTGATTACCCACAGGCCCTTTCTGCATCCCCACCATACCATTTCCAGGCAGGCTCTTATCGGAGGAGGGCGGATTCCCCGACCCGGCCTTCTTAGTCTCAGTCACAGGGGGGTACTGTTTCTGGATGAATTTCCTGAATTTGGTAGAGAAAATATTGAAGGCCTCAGACAGCCCTTGGAGGATAAGGAGGTACAAATTGCCAGAAGCTGTTCCAGTATTACCTATCCGGCGGATTTGATGCTGGTGGCCGCAATGAATCCCTGCCCCTGCGGCTTTTATCCTGATCGAAACCGGTGCCGGTGTACAGATAAGGAGATTAAGCGCTATCGAAACCGCATCTCAGGTCCCATTTATGACCGCATGGATTTGTATGTGGAAGCACAGCCCCTTCCGATAGAAGCTCTTCAAAAAAGTACAGCCAGCTTATCCAGCAGTCAGATGCGTAAGCAGGTGATGAGGGCAAGAAAGGTTCAGGAAAAACGATACCGGAATACCCCCTTTTTATTTAATTCGGATTTACAGGCAGCGGATATTGACCGCTTTTGTCCACTGGGAAAGGAGGAAGAAGAATATATGGAAAAGCTGTTTCTGGCTTTGGGACTAAGTGCCAGAGCGTATCACAGAATCCTGAAAACCGCCAGAACCATTGCGGATTTAGAGGAAGCAGAGAGAATAACGACAGAGCATATCAGCGAAGCTGCAGGCTTTCGGGGATGGGAGCTTTGATATGGAGAAGGAATTTTACTATTACTGGTTAGCCAATGTTCCCGGTATAGGCTCTGTGACCATGAAAAAACTGCTGGAGGTTACCACAGCTGAAAACCTATACAAGAATGGGGTTAAGGGGGTGGAGGATATTCTGAAAAAAAGTCAGCTGGAGACTTTTGAGAACTATGCGAAAAGTGCCCTGCCCCGGCAGAAATGGGAGAAGCTTCAGGAAAGAGGAGTTCAATTTATCTGTCCGGAAAGCGAGACATATCCCGATAAGCTCAAACAGCTTCCGGATCCTCCGCTTACTCTGTACAGGAAGGGGAAAGTAAAAAATATGGAGGCACCCTCGATTGCTGTTGTGGGGGCAAGAAACTGTACGGCTTATGGCAGTCTTGCAGCAAAAGAGCTGGGAAGGGAACTGGCAGGCTGGGGGATTAGGGTCATCAGCGGTATGGCCAGGGGGATAGACGGAATCAGTCAGTGGGCAGCCCTTGAGGCAGGCGGAGAGAGTATAGGGATTTTGGGAAGTGGAGTAGAGGTATGCTATCCAAAAGAGAACAGGCCACTTTATGAGCGGCTGCAGAAACAGGGGTGTATTCTTTCGGAAAATCCACCCCATACCGCTCCCAGGCCCGGATTATTTCCTTTAAGAAACCGTCTTATCAGCGGACTGGCAGATGCTTTGGTGGTGGTAGAGGCCGGAGAAAAAAGCGGAACGCTGATTACGGTGGATATGGCCTTAGAGCAGGGAAAGGAGATTTATGTCATACCCGGCAGGATTACGGATAGGCTTAGCGGAGGCTGTAACCGTCTGCTTGGTCAGGGAGCACAAATCCTGCTTTCTCCCCGTGAATTTGCCCGGGAGATGGCAGAAAGACTGGGAATAAGAAGGAAAGAAGAAAGGGAGCAGAAGGGGGAGTGTGTAATGACTATGACAGAAGAAAGTATATTTGCGGTTCTGGAGCCTTTACCCATGTCGGTAGAAGAAATCTGGCAGAGGGGGAGGGAAAAGAATCCGGGACTCACGCTGGCACAGGTAATGGAGGTTCTTTTGGCCCTTGTGATGAAGGGATGTGTCAGAACTCATGAACAATACTTTTATCGTGCCTATTTTGGATAAATATAAAAATAGGATAAACCGGGGACTGAAAACATTTTCTGGTTGACAAAAAACCTGTTACTTTGTATGATAAAGGCGATGTGAGGTGAACCAGAGAGGTTTAAGCACTAGAAGACCGCTTTGGTTCTATTTTTATGGACGAGGAGACTTTATTATGCTGAAGTATGTTGTAAAGCGTCTGTTGCTGGCAATCGTAACCATATGGGCAGTAGCGACCATTACCTTCTTTTTAATGAATTTGGTGCCGGGAGGGCCCTTCCTTTCTGAGAAGGCAATCAGCCCTCAGGCAACGGCAGCACTGGAGGCTAAGTACGGTCTGGATAAGCCCCTGCTACAGCGCTATGCTACCTATATGAGTGATGCTTTACATGGAGATTTCGGTGACAGCTTAAAGCAGAGAGGGCGTACGGTTATGGATATTATTGCCATGAAGTTTCCCGTATCGGCCAGACTGGGTGGAATTTCCGTACTGGTAGCGTTGATTATGGGGATTCCGCTGGGCTGTATTGCTGCATTAAAGAGAGGAAAGTTCCTGGACAGCTTTATTTCCGTGGTAGCGACCTGTGGAATTGCAGTCCCCAGCTTCGTGGTCTGTACCCTGCTGATGTATTTTTTCGGGGTTCAGCTGAAATGGTTTCCTACAGTGGGGTTAAGCAGCTGGAAGCACTATATTATGCCGGTAATGGCATTGGCCTTTTATCCTATGGCCTATATCATGCGCCTGATGCGCTCCTCCATGCTGGATGTACTTGGGCAGGACTATATGCGTACCGCTAAGGCAAAGGGACTTTCCGGTTTTGTCAGTCTCTTTAAGCATGCACTGAGAAATGCCATTTTACCGGTAATTACCTATGTAGGCCCCATGCTTGCCTATACGGTTACCGGAAGCTTTGTAGTAGAAAAGATTTTTACCATTCCCGGTCTTGGAGGAGAATTTATCAAGGCTATTAATGGAAGAGATTATACCCTGATCATGGGAACCACCATCTTTTTGGCTACCCTGATTATTTTGATGAATGTATTGGTAGATATTGTTTATAAAATTGTAGATCCCCGTATCAAACTGAAGTAAGGAGTGCTGTGGAAAGTATGAAAGAGAATCCCTTAAGTTTTCAACTGAAATTAAACCCGGAAGACTTCCTTCCTGCTTCCCAGGAGGAAAAGGAAAGTCAGGTGATTATGCGGGAAAGCGTAAGCTTCTGGAAGGATGGTATCAGGAGGCTGATGAAGAATAAGGTTGCCATGGTAAGCCTGGTTGTGATTATTCTGGTAATGTTTTTTTCCTTTATTGTACCGTCTTTTTATCCTTACTCCTATGAAACACAGATTAAGGGAGCGAATAATTTAAAGCCCATGGAATACTCCGCTGAGGAGCAGGCAAGAATAGAGGCCGGAGAGAATGTTTTTCCCCATCTTCTGGGAACGGATAAGATGGGAAGGGACTATGCAATCCGTGTAATGATGGGAAGCCGGATTTCTCTGCTGGTAGGTCTTGTTGCTACCTGTATTATTCTCATCATCGGTTCTGCCTATGGCTCCATTGCAGCCTTTTTCGGTGGCTGGGTAGATTTGATTATGATGAGAATTGTAGATATTATTTATACTATTCCGGATATTTTATTAATCGTTTTATTATCCTTTTCGCTGAAAGCGCCCCTGCAGAAGCTGGTAGCAGTACCGGGCTTTGGCTGGCTGGGAGTACTGGGAGAAAACCTGGTTAGTATTTTTGTGGTATTTGCCCTGCTGTACTGGGTAGGTATGGCCAGAATGGTAAGAAGTCAGGTACTGATGCTTAAAGAGAGTGAGTACGTTACGGCGGCAAGAGCGCTGGGAGTAAGCAACGGTAAAATTATCCGTAAGCATTTATTAACCAACTGCATCGGAACCTTAATCGTAACCACTACCCTGCAGATTCCCTCTTCGATTTTTACGGAAAGCTTTTTAAGCTTTTTGGGATTGGGTGTGGCCAAGCCCCTTCCGTCCCTGGGAAGTCTGGCCAGTGATGCGATTAACGGACTGAATACCAACCCTCATCTTCTGTTTGTTCCCGCACTGTTGATCAGCTTGATTATTTTAAGCTTTAATCTGCTGGGTGACGGACTGAGAGATGCTTTCGACCCTAAGTTAAAGAATTAAAATGCTGTATGTGCAGCAGATTGTGAGGTAATTATGGGAGAATATCTTGTTGATATAAAAAATGAACGTCTTTCCTTTTTTACTCCCGCAGGAGAGGTAAAAGCCCTGAATGATGTATCCATTCGTCTGAAAGAGGGAGAGGTTTTGGGAATCGTGGGAGAGAGCGGCTCCGGCAAATCGGTTACCGCATACAGCCTTATGGGACTCACAGCCTATCCCGGAAAGCTGATTGGCGGTACACTGGAGTTTAACGGTCATCATATTGAAACCATGACGGAAAAAGAGATGCGTGCCATCCGGGGAAATGAAATATCCATTATTTTTCAGGACCCTATGACCAGCTTAAACCCGGTTTATACCATCGGAAATCAGATAGAGGAAGTTATTCTTCTGCATACCGATAAGAATAAAAAGCAGGCGAAGGCCAGAGCGAGACAGCTGCTTGAGCTGGTAGGAATTAACGAGCCGGACAAGCGCCTTAAACAGTACCCCCATGAGTTGTCCGGAGGGATGCGTCAGCGTGTTATGATTGCCATCGCACTTGCCTGTGAACCTAAGCTGTTGATTGCCGATGAGCCTACCACAGCCCTGGACGTGACTATTCAGGCACAGATTCTGGAGCTGATGATGGAGCTTAAGAATAAGCTGGGAATGGCCATTATTATGATTACCCACGATTTGGGTGTGGTAGCCAGCATGTGTGAGAAGATTGCGGTAATGTATGCCGGAAAAATTGTGGAATATGGAACTACGGATGATATTTTTTATCATCCCAGACATCAATATACCAAAGGGTTGATTCGTTCTATTCCCCGTCTGGATACAACTAAACACGAGAAGCTGGTACCCATTGAGGGAACACCGGTGGATATGCTGAATCCCCCGGCAGGCTGTCCCTTCGCCCCCAGATGTGAGGCATGTATGAAGATTTGTTTAAGTCAGATGCCTACCGTCACCCGGTTTGAAGGCTGTCACTATACACAGTGCTGGCTGATTCAAAAGGAAGAATATGAAACAGCTGCAGGGAAAGGAGAGGCATGATGAGCAATAAGCTGATACAAATTGAACATTTACGCCAATATTTCCCGGCAGGCGGTTATGGAAAAAGGAAAAAGTATATTCAGGCGGTAGATGATGTTTCTTTCTACATTGACAAAGGAGAAACTCTGGGTCTGGTAGGAGAGTCAGGCTGTGGAAAGACTACAACAGGACGGAGTCTGCTGAGATTGTATGAGCCTACCGGAGGCCGATTCCTATACGATGGAGAAGTGGTTTTTGATGTAGAAAAGAAAATCTGGGCAGATATGCTCCCCTATCGGAAAAAGATGCAGATCGTTTTTCAGGATCCTTATGCCAGTCTTGATCCCCGTATGACGGTGGGGGACATTGTAGGGGAAGCGATTGATGTGCATAAGCTGGCAGCAAATAAGCAGGAACGATATGAAATGATTATCGAGATGCTTAGAAGAGTAGGCTTAAATTCCGAACATGCGAACCGTTATCCCCATGAGTTTTCCGGGGGACAGAGACAGCGTGTGGGAATAGCAAGAGCTCTTGCAGTAAACCCACAGTTCATCGTTTGTGATGAGCCTATCTCGGCTCTGGATGTTTCCATTCAGGCACAGGTAATCAATATGTTTGAAGAGTTGCAGGAGGAGCTGGGCCTTACCTATTTATTTATTGCCCATGATCTTTCTGTAGTTAAGCATATTTCTAATCGAATCGGCGTTATGTATCTGGGACGAATGGTAGAGCTGGCAGACAGCTATGAATTGACAGCAAATCCCATGCATCCTTATACCCAGAGCCTGATTTCGGCAATTCCCATTGCGGATCCCAAGGTGGCAAGGACAAGCAAACGAATTATTCTGGAGGGAGATGTTCCCAGTCCTTTAAATCCTCCCAGCGGATGCCGATTCAGAACCAGATGCCCCTATGCAGATGAAGAGTGTGCGGCCCAGATTCCCCAATGGAAGGAAGTTAAGCCGGGACATTTTGCAGCCTGTCATCATCTGGATAAATGTAATTAGGATAAACACTGACTCTGCATTCTGCGGACAATGTTTATAATAAATCTTTTCATATTTTAAGAGGAGGAAAAAAGATGAAAAAGAGACTTTTAGCACTTTTCATGGCAGTTGCCATGGTTGCCGGTCTTACTGCATGCGGTTCTTCAACTGCACCTGCAGAAGGAACTGATTCTGCATCAGAAGCCGGTACAACAGGAACAGCAGCAGGGGAAAAAATCCTTTCTGTACAGATTGGCCCTGATCCTGAAACCATCGATCCTGCATTAAATTCTGCAGTGGATGGCGGTAACATGATTCTGCATTCCTTTGAATGCCTTTTAACCGTCGCAGAAGACGGAAGCATCGCTCCCGGACAGGCTGAAACTTGGGAAGTATCCGAGGATGGACTTACCTGGACCTTCCACTTAAGAGAAGGCCTGAAATGGTCTGATGGTACTGATTTAACGGCAAATGATTTCGTTTACAGCTGGAAGCGTGTATGCGATCCCTTGACAGCAGCTCCTTATGCAGAAACCGTGCTCGGTATGGTTGAAGGCTATGATAAGGCTATCGAAGGTGATTTGGATGCATTACAGGTTGTGGCTGAGGATGATTTAACCTTAGTGGTTACCTTATCCAATCCCTGCCCTTACTTTGACTCTCTGGCAGCCTTTGCTACTTTAAGCCCTGTTCAGCAGGCAACTGTAGAAGCAAACGCTGATGCCTGGGCAGTTTCTCCTGAAACCTATATTTCCAACGGTTCCTTCTATGTATCCGACTGGGTACCCGGCTCTTATATTCTAATGAGCAAGAACCCTTACTACTGGAATGCAGATGCCATTAAGCTGGATGGAATCAAGTTTAATCTGATTGAGGATTCCAATGCTTCCTACAGTGCATATCAGACAGGAGAAGTATTGTTTATTAAAGATGTTCCTACAGAAGAAATTCCTTCCTTGAGAGGAAACTCAGAATTTTATGTAGAACCTATTATCGGAACCTACTACATTAACTTGAATATTGATAGAGAGCCCTTTAATAATCCTCTGGTTCGTAAGGCCTTAAGTCTTGCAATTGACCGTGAGTACGTTGCCGGCACCATTATGCAGGGTACGTATTCCGCAGCAGATAATTTTGTGGGTCCCGGCTGGAGCGATGTAAACGGTGACTTCTATGACAATGCAAACGGTGGACAGCCCTACATCGACAATTCCAACTATGAAGCTAACCTGGAAGAAGCAAAGGCT
>JBJELS010000140.1:0-2434 GCA_051879275.1 Lachnospiraceae bacterium | reverse complement strand
GGTTGATAATACGCTCCTCCTCCTTCAGATACTGCTCCAGCCAGCCCCTTAATAGTCTGGGGGCTTCCTCCTCCAATTTTTCGGATTCTCTCACCAGCCGCATTAAAAAATAGCCCGACAGCAGCTGACAGCTTATACTGAGTAAAAAAAACAGGATAATTCCCGCACTTAGCAATCCCTGTCCCCAAAAATAGCTCATTCTTCCAGCCTCCTTTTCCTTTTGCCTTAAGTATAAAAAAATCCCCCTTCTGCCACAATAGAAAACCGAAGTAAGGCTTCGCCCTTTTTTGGCCTATCCTTATTCTTTCTTTCTCTTTCGACTTTCTTTGTCCCAAAAGCGGCCCTTTCCGGAATATTTGGGGACTGGAAAGCCCCTGCTCTTTCTGCTATACTTACAAAAGAAAAAACGGAAAATAAATGGAAAGGCTTGAGACATCATGAAAAAGAAAATCGTATTGACCGGTGGAGGTACTGCAGGACATGTTACCCCCAATATTGCTCTTTTCCCTTTTTTGGAAAAGGATGAGTTTGAAGTCAGCTATATCGGTTCCTACAATGGTATCGAAAAAAGATTGATTGAAGACTTTCAAATTCCCTACTATGGAATTTCCACCGGACGTTTCCGCCGTTATTTTGATTTAAAGAATTTTTCCGATCCCTTTCGGGTAATGAAAGGCTATAGACAGGCAAGAGCCATTTTAAAGGAAATTAAACCGGATGTGGTTTTTTCTAAGGGTGGCTTCGTTTCCGTTCCCGTAGTCCGGGCAGCCTCATCTCTGAAAATTCCCTGCATTATTCATGAATCGGACATGACCCCGGGACTGGCCAACAAGCTGTGTATCCCCGTTGCCCATAAGGTGTGCTGTAATTTCCCGGAAACCCTACAGAATATCCCTGCTCCAAAGGCCATTCTTACCGGTTCTCCCATCCGTCAGGAGCTAACCAGAGGAAATAAGCTTTCTGCTTTGGATTTATGCGGATTTTCTGCCAATAAACCGGTAATCATGGTCATTGGAGGTTCCCAGGGAGCTGCCAGCGTTAATGTAATGGTACGGGAAGCTCTTCCAAAGCTATTGCCGGATTTTCAGGTAGTTCATCTATGCGGTAAGGATAAAGTAGATAATCTGATGCTGACCATCCCCGGTTATAAGCAGTTTGAATACATCAAAGCGGAATTGAAGGATATTTTTGCCATGGCTGATCTGGTTATCTCCCGTGCCGGTGCCAATGCCATCTGTGAGCTTCTGGCCTTGAAAAAGCCCAATCTGCTGATTCCCCTCCAGGCAGGAAGCAGAGGAGATCAAATCCTGAATGCACGCTCTTTTGAGGAACAGGGCTTCAGTATTGTTTTACGGGAGGACTATCTGGACTGTGATATTCTTGTGGAAAAAATTCATGAGCTTTATACCAATCGACAGATCTACATTGACCGTATGTGTGAAAGCAAACAAATAAATTCCATAGAAAGTATTATGAATCTAATCAAAGAAGCGGCAGGCTCTGTTTAATGGCCCGCCGCTTCTTTTTACCGGTCATTCTTTATTATCTTAATACTTCTCTGATATAATCAAGCTCTTCCGATGTGGGTTCCCCCGGCTTCCAGCCGATTTTTTGTCCATCATTCCGATAACGGGGAATCAGGTGCATATGGAAATGAAATACGGTCTGTCCCGCCGCTTCTTCATTATTCTGCACTATATTGATTCCGTCACAGCCCAGCCTTTCCTTCATTCTGATTGCAAGCTTTTTCGCCAGCTTCATGGCATTGGCGGCGGTTTCCTCCGGAAGCTCATACAGATTGGCATAATGAGCTTTGGGTAAAATCAATGCATGTCCCCTGGTGGCCGGTGCCACATCCAGAACTACTCGAAATTCCTCTGTTTCCATAATTGTCCCAGATGGAATTTCCCCCTTGGCTATTTTACAAAAAATACAGTTGTCCATAAATTTTCCTCCGCTTCCCTTCTTACGGCTGAACCTATTCGTTAAAGGTAAATATCTGATCCAGCATCCTTAAAATTCTGAAGTCACCCTTCATGGTCATCTCTCCCCCCATAAAGGCTCTTTGGAAGGTCATATGACCGGCAATTATGTTATCCAGGGTATCCTCTTTAATTTGTATCTCCACATCTGTTTTATCCACCTCCTGGTAAACACATTGGAGATTGCTTCCATTGACCCGGATAAACAAAGGCTTCCGGTATCCTTCAATATTGAATTTATAGGTACCGCTAAAGCCTGCCTGTGGTTTGAAAAAGTGTTCAAAATCCTGAACAAACCGGTTATCATCACTTCTGTCCTTATCCGTCATCATTCCCCGGAACATACTGGCCAGCTCCTGCAGGTCCTCCTTCTGTCTCTGAACATAATCATCATCAGAAACGTACTGAGAAAGCTGCTCCGTCTCCTGAGGGGTAAGATCAAAGTTTTTGGA
>JBJELS010000139.1:0-2443 GCA_051879275.1 Lachnospiraceae bacterium | reverse complement strand
TGAATGGTAGCAAGATATTCCTCCAATGCATCCAAGCACTGGAAAAGGCAGTCAATCATAGGGGCATTTACCTTAAGATGCCCGTTTCTTACCTCAGAAAAGACGTTCTCCATATCATGGGTAAGGGTCTGCATTCGTTTATATCCCATAGTACCTGCCATTCCTTTAAGGGAATGGGCTGCACGGAATACCTCATTAATAGTATCCATATTTTCGGGATTTTGCTCCAATTCCAGAATCTGTGTATTTAAGCTCTGCAAATGTTCCTTAGTTTCATCAATAAAGATCTCCAGATACTGACTTACATCCATACTAATTTACCCCCACGTGTAAAATAATTTCCTGCGCAATCTGCTCTAAAGATACTACCTGATCGGACAATCCTGCCCGCTTAATACTTTTCGGCATTCCATATACTACACAACTGGCTTCATCCTGAGAGATTACGTGTACTTTTTTCTTTGACTTCAGATTGATAATCCCTTCCGTTCCGTCTGAACCCATACCCGTCATTACCACGCATACAACTTCATCGTACTTGCATTTGGCTAAAGACTCATACATGTAGTTGGCACAGGGCTTAACTCCTTCCCGGGTAGGCTCATCCGAATAATGAATCACCGGTCTTCCCTGTTTTTCCACCACATTTAAATGGCTTCCGCCACGGGCTATGTATACATAGCCTTTTTTTAATTCATCCCCTTCTTCTGCTTCTTTTACGTGCAATTCGCTGAGGGAATCCAGCCTCTCTGCCATAGACCTAGTAAAGCCTACAGGCATATGCTGCACCAGAACGACCGGTGCGGCAAGATTCCCCGGCAGCCTGGGAATTACAGACTGTAAGGACTTGGGACCTCCTGTGGAACTGGCAATGGCAACCACCTGCTTTCCTGAAAGCCGGGCACCGTTCTTTTTTACCAATTCTACAATCTTTTTGGTATTATTGCTGTCTTCACGGCTAAATACCTTGGTAAACATAGGAGGATTGGAATCGATAACCGCATGCAGCGTTCTTAAGAAATCCGCACTGAAGTCATCCCCGCGGCAGTCAGAGGCTCTGTCCGGCTTATGTACAAAATCAAGCGCACCCAATTCCAGAGCATCCAAAGTGGTCTTTGCCCCCTCTCGGGTATCTGTACTGGCCATCATCACCTTGGCGGGAATCTTATTCCTGCGAAGCTCCTTCAGCAATTCCAGACCATTCATTTTAGGCATGTTGACGTCCAGAATCACGGCATCATAGGTGTTCTTTTTTAATAATTCCAAAGCCTCCAGACCATTAGTGGCTCTATCTGCCACCTCCAATGTCTCGTCAGTATTGATTATATCACACAGGACCCTTCTCATGAGTGCAGAGTCATCAACAATTAGAATTTTTTTCATTTTTTTCCCCTTATCGTCTTTTGCCCTTTTTCTGTCTGCGTTCATCTTCAAAAATAAACTGGATGATTTCTTCTCTGGTAAGATTGGTCACATCCTCAAATTGAACCCTTATCTCAGACTTGTTTTCATATTTTCCTGCCGTTACTATGCTGAGAACCTTTCCCAGAATATGATACTCCTGTTCCCCCGTCGGAAAGTCCAGGGTAAAACGGCATAAAATCATATCATTTACCTCATACTTTTCCGCACTGATAAAGCGAACTCCGCCTCCTCCCAAATCCAGCATTTCTCCTTCATTTCCCTCATTGGAGACATCCCAGATTCGTTTTTCCCTTTCCCTCTCCGTCAATAGTCTGGTATAAATGGGGAGGGAGCAGTTGTAGCGATAATACTCTCTTCTCTGGTCCTTTTTGACTTCAGAAGTCAACTCCATGGAGAGCAGATAAACCTTTCCCTTCTTATACTGTGCCGCCACCCTGGCATCACACTGATAAACCCCGATTCGGGTATAGACTATCAATGTATAGGTGGCTTTTAACGGCAGAAGAACCAGCTTAGAACGCTCGATTGGCATCATCACTTCAATTGTTCCATCATCCAGCACTTCATAAATTTGACTGATATGCACTTTAGGCGGCTCATTACTCCTCAGGCTATGATGCGGTACATGTCGCATTTCAATTTTTTGTCCTGCTTCCAAAAACTTTATACTCATGATAAACTCCAATCCGAAGAGTGGGGCCTGCTGTCCCCCATCCTTCTCAGCTCATTTTTTTACCGGATATCAGATGGGAAAAAAATGCAACCATTCCCTTCTTTTGCCCCTTTTCTTCCTCGTCCCGATTCATCAGTCTGCCTGCCAGCCGTTCAAAGGCTTTGGCCGACTTGGAACCGGGAGCCATAAGAGATACCGGTGTCTGTCTCATTACCGCTTCTGCCAGCTGCGGATCCTGGGGAACCGCTCCCATATAGGTAAGGGGAAGCTTTAAGTAACGACTAACCACTACATTCAGTTTATTAAACAACAGTTGTCCCTCTTCTTCATTATTTACCCGATTGG
>JBJELS010000138.1:0-2450 GCA_051879275.1 Lachnospiraceae bacterium | reverse complement strand
ATAAAACCACCGAGTGGCGAAAGCGTAAATCCAGGAAACTGGATTTGCGCTTTTTTTGTGTGATAGGAATGTACGCCCTTGGGATTAAAAATCAGCTAAAGAACAAAAAAGAAAGAAGAGAGGTAAATATGGAACATAAACAGGAAATGAATAAGATGGCAGTAATGCCTGTAAATAAGCTGATGCTGAACATGGGTATTCCCATGATTCTGTCCATGGCCCTTCAGGCTGTGTACAACATCGTAGATACCGTATTTGTATCCAAAATGCAGCCCATGGTTATTAACGGAATGACAGCAACGGGAGATAACGGACTGCAGGCATTGGGACTGGTATTTCCCGCCCAGATGATGATGATTGCCATTGCCATTGGAACCGGAGTAGGCGTCAACGCCCTTTTGGCAAAATGTATGGGGCAGAATGACCGGGAGAAGGTAGCCCGGGTTGCCGGAAATGGTGTATTTTTAGGGGCCATTATCTATATTTTTTATATTTTATTTGGAATATTTGGGGTAAAGCTGTATATCAGTATGCAGAACGTTGGTGAACAGGTGACGGCAGAAATGGCTGTTTCCTACCTTCAAATCTGCAGCATTGTATCCTTTGGCGTAGTGTTCTTTTCTTTATTTGAAAAGCTGCTTCAGGCTACGGGAAGATCGATCTATTCCACTGCAGCACAGATTACCGGGGCTGTGGTCAATATCATTTTGGATCCCATTCTCATCTATGGACTGGGGCCATTTGAGCCTATGGGAATCCAGGGAGCAGCCTGGGCAACGGTAATTGGTCAGATTGCTTCCGCTCTACTGGGACTGATTTTCCATTTGACCAAGAATAAAGAAGTTGCTCATGGATGGAAGTATAAGAAACCCAATCTGATGATTATCAAACAGGTGTATGCCATTGGTCTGCCGGCAATTATTGCCCAGGCGTTAATGTCTTTAATGAGTCTGGCAATGAATGTGCTTCTTATTCAGGTGAATGACAGCATCATGACCGCCTATACCACCTTTTATAAGATTCAGCAGTTTGTCCTGTTCTGTGCCTTTGGACTCAGGGATGCCATTACGCCCATCGTAGCCTTTAATCATGGCCTGAAGGATCAGAAAAGAGTAAATGACGGAATTAAATATGGGATGCGTTACACCATAATCATCATGGCATTGGGAATGCTGGTTGTGATTCTTTTTGCCAATCAGATAGCCCATATGTTTACCATAGAAAACGAGGAAATCAGAAGATATCTGATTGAAGCCATGAGGTATGTTTCCTTAAGCTTTATTTTTGCGGGAATCAATATTGCTTATCAGGGGATATTCCAAGCACTGGATTCGGGATTGCAGTCCCTGCTTATCTCCCTGTTCAGACAGGCTGTGTTTATTCTACCCTTAGTGTTTGTTTTTTCACAGCTTACGATAAAAAACGGTGAAATGTCCTTATTGATCTGGCTGGCCTTTTTCATTACGGAGTTGGCTACGGCTGCAATCGCTTTTGGGTTTATGCGGGGAATCCGAAAAAAGAAGGTCAGTATTTTACCATAAATAAAACGAAAGAAGGGAGAAAAGGCAATGGCAGTAATTACGATCAGCAGAGAATTTGGCAGCGGCGGACGGGTAATCGGAGAGGAAATAGCCAAAAGACTGGGCTATTACTATCTGGATAAGGAGATTATCGCTCAAATTGCACAAAAAACAGGCTTTACCAAAGAATTTATTCACCAAAGGGGAGAATATGCTCCCAGCAAAAGCCTGTTTTCCTACGGCTTTCTGGCAAGAAATCAGAGCGGGTTATCGCCTGAGGATATGATTTACCGGGAACAGTCCAAAATCGTTCTGGAAACGGCAGACAGGGGAGACTGTGTCATTATCGGGCGCAATGCGGATTATATTTTACGGGAAAAAGAGAACGTGCTGAACATATTTTTATGCGGAAGCCGAGAAGAAAAGAAAAAGCGTATAATGGAGCGCCATCAGCTTGGAGAGAAGGAGGCACTTAATCTGATGAAAAAGGTGGACCATAAGAGATCCACCAATTATCAGTATTATACAGAAAAGGAATGGGGAAAAGCTTCCAATTATACCTTATGCCTCAATACCAGTATACTGGGTGAGGAAAAAACGATAGAACTCATCCTTTCCTGCGTAAAATCTTAGTTAGATTCAGGTGGAAAGGCACTCCCCAAAGTCCATTTTCATAGAATAGGATAAATGGACTTTGGGGGCTTTTGATGCAGACCTTTAAACAGCCGCTGACGAAGAAAGAGGAAGACGAGTGCATTCGCCTGTTTTTAGGCGAGGATGCCGGGAAACGGGAGTGGGCAAAGCAGGTTCTGATTGAGCGGAACCTGCGTCTGGTAGCCCACATTGCCAAAAAGTATCAGGGAACGGATGTGGATATGGAGGATTTAATCTCCATCGGAACGGTGGGCCTGATTAAGGCACTTTTTTCTT
>JBJELS010000137.1:0-11662 GCA_051879275.1 Lachnospiraceae bacterium | reverse complement strand
GGACAATATCCTTTTTTTGTGGATATGGTGAATAAAGAGAACATCAGCCTGAAAAAGGTCTGGTTCATTAATATGGATGAATATCTGACGGATGACAGGGAATGGATTCCCAAAGAACATCCTTTAAGCTTCAGGGGCTTTATGGACAGAAACGTATATACGAAAATCAGGCCTGAGCTGGTCATGCCCCCGGAACAGCGAATTTTTCCTGACCCGAAGAATACAGGATATATCAGAGAAGCTATTGAACGTCTTGGAGGAGTGGATATCTGCTTTGGCGGAATTGGAATTAACGGTCATGTAGCCTTTAACGAGGCTGACAGTTCCAAATCCTGTGAAGAGTTTTTGGCACTTTCCACACGGGTTTTGAAAATTTCACCGGAAACCAGGGCAATCAATTCCGTAGGAGATTTAAACGGTGCATTGGAGGATATGCCTAACTACTGTGTTACCATAGGCATGTATGAAATTTCACAGGCAAGAAAAATTCGATTAGGCTGTTTCAGAGACTGGCACAGAGCAGTGGTGAGAAGAGCAGCCCACGGAGAAAAAAGTGCGGATTTTCCGGTAAGTCTTTTGCAGAATCACCCGGATATCAGCTTAAGATTTACCGAATTTGTGGCAAACCTGCCTGAATAGAGAAAGAAAACAGGAAAGGGGGAGGCTGTTTGAGCAGCCAAATCAGTAAGATGAAGGATATATATATTATTAATGGTGAGGTATTCATAGACCATAGTTTTCAACAGAAAACCATAAAAATATCCAATGGATTTCTGCAGCTTCTGGATGAAGGAGCAAAATGTTCCGATGATGGTGAATACTATGATGCTGCGGGAAAGAAAATCCTTCCCGGCTTCATCGATATACATACTCATGGGGCCGTAGGAGTGGATGTGAATGCGGCAACAGCAGAGGATTTGGAAAAAATCTGCCGTTTTGCAGCAACCAGAGGAACCACCTCATGGCTGTGCTCCGTACTGACGGATACCAGGGAGCAGACTCAGTGGTGTATTGACCAGTTTAATGCCCATGAAGAGATGGAACACAGGGGGGCCAATCTTTTGGGGATTCATCTGGAGGGTCCCTTTCTTTCCACTGAGTATAAGGGAGCTATGCCTGAGCACCTTCTGCAAACCAGAAATCTGACTTTATTAAAGGAATATCAGGAACGGGCAAAAGGAAAAATCAAATACATTACCATTTCTCCTGAAATTGAGGGGATTACTGAGGATATTCCGGCCATGAGAGAACTAGGCTTAATCGTTGCCATCGGACATTCCGGGGCAGATTATGAAACCTCCTGGGAGGCAATCAACAAGGGAGCCGCCAGCTGCACCCATACGTTTAATGCCATGAAGCTGCTGCATCAGCATTTTCCGGCAATTATGGGGGCTGCTCTGGAATCGGATATTTATTGTGAGGCAATCTGTGATGGACGCCATTTGCATCCGGGTACGGTAAGGCTGCTCTTAAAGACAAAGGGACTGGACAGGGTGGTTGCCATTACCGATTCCATTATGGCAGCAGGCCTTCCTGACGGCAACTATAAGCTGGGAGTAAATGATGTTGTAGTGGTGGATGGTGATGCCAAGCTGGCCGATACGGGTGTCCGTGCGGGAAGCACCCTGACACAGGATGTTGCGCTGAAAAATCTTTTGTCCTTTACCGGAAGGAGCCTGGAAGAAATCATTCCTCTGCTTACGGAAAATCCGGCAAAGCTGATGAAAATCGAGGATAGAAAAGGCTTTATTGGGGATGGGATGGATGCCGATTTGGTAATTTTGGATGAACACCATAATATTGCAGATGTATTCGTAGGCGGAAAGAGAATCGAAAAATAAGGCTGACTGTGATAAGATAGGGAAAAGTATATCCATAAGGAGATTTGAACCATGCTGATCCTCTTAAGTATATGTCTGGTAATGGCTTCCTTAATTATCTTTACCGTAAAGAGAAACAGCGAATCGCTGTTGCTGTTAGGGCTATGTATCAGTCTGGCATTGGAAATTTGCGGGGTAATGATTTTTATTGCCAAAAAGGGCGGGATTTCGGAGGATATTATTCTATTTCTTTATTTTTCCAAAAGCCTGCTGAACAAAATCAGATATCTGGGAATCACCCTGAATGAATTGGGATTTTTAATCACTCTGGGAAGAACTCTGTTTCCGCTGATTTTTCTGGAAATCGCCCTTCACTATTCCATGATCCGATGGATTCGTGAAAACAGTTGGATTAAGTATGTGGTTATGATACTTCCCATGCTCACCCTGATTCTGTATTATCCGTCAATTTACCGATGGATTACGGCCAAACGTCCGGCTGTCCAGACCTTTATCGGAGAAGGCTCCCAATATTGGCTTACGGCTTATCTGATTGCGGGAGGGGTGCTTCTTCTTCATGAGTACAGAAGCATTACCATGAAATTCTGCAGGCGGCAGTTTGGTCAGATTGCCATCAGTGTCATGGCAATGGCTATTCTTTATGTTCTTTATTTCCAACAGGATCCGGGGCAGGTATATCGATTTTACAGTGATGATTATATCTGGCCCAGGGGAATTGGCTATTTAAAAATCAACCCCAGTCTGGGCAGCTATATCGGACTGATGGGAGTGATGCTGGTCTGTATGGTAATGGGCTTTTACAGTCTGTTCAGATATACCACAGGAATGTTTGAAGAGCATAAAGAAGATATGGTTATGCAGCGAAAGTTCAATATGGCCAAGGTGGGAGCCACCATGTTTGTCCATGGGATTAAGAACCAGCTGCTTGCCGTGGGAGTTGTACATAAGCGAATGCGTTCGCTGTGTGAACAGCCGGAAATAGATAGGGAAAAGATCAGGGAAAATATGGAGGTTCTGGAAGAGCTTAACCTTTCCATGCTTAGCCGGATGGAGGAATTATATCGATGCGTAAAAAGTAACACCATTTACATGGTGCCTTTGGAAATCCATGAGATTTTTCAGGAAGCAGTGGCACGTTTTCATAAAAAATATCCTGAGGAAGAGATTATTCTATGGCAGCCTTCTCCCATTACGGTTCTGGCAGATAAAACGCAGCTGTGTGAAGCCCTTTCCAATCTGCTGATCAATGCCCAGGATGCAGTGCTTGAAGCATCAGGGGAGAAAAAAGGAAGGATAGTCTTAAAATGCTACAATGAGCGTTTATATACGGTGATTGAGGTGGAGGATAATGGAAAGGGAATGACAAAGGAGCAGATCAGTAAAATATTTGAGCCCTTTTACTCCAATAAAAATTCCAACTATAACTGGGGAATGGGACTGTACTTTGCCAGAGAGGTGGTAAAGGGACATTTGGGATTTATAAAGGTGGAAAGCAGACCGCAGGAAGGAAGCCGGTTTTTTATTATGCTTCCCCGTTATAACTGATAAAGGAGACAAAGGCCAATGGAAAAACCCGTTAGAATACTGATTGCGGATGACTTTCAGCTGCTTAGAGAGGATATGAGTGAGCTGATTAATCGGCAGAAGGATATGCAGGTTGTGGGAATGGCAGCCAGCGGAAAAGAGATTATCGGTCTGGCAAAAAAAACAGAGCATGATTTAATCCTGATGGATATTGAAATGGAACAGACCAATGCAGGGATTCTTGCGGCGGAAGCCATTTGCAGGGAGAATCCGGGAGAGAAAATCATTTTCCTTTCCGTTCATGAAACCAGGGACATTGTGGTGACAGCAATGGGTGCAGGGGCCATAGATTATCTGGTCAAAGGCTGCCCGGATGAGGAAATTCTGCACCATATCCGCTGTGCCATGGACGGAAAGCCAATCATGCAGGGACTGGTTCACGAGATGGTTATGCAGGAGTATGCCAGATTACAGAAAAGCGAGAGAAGTCTGCTGTTTTTTATCAATAATCTTTCCAAATTGACTGCCACAGAGCATGATTTAATCAAGCTTTTGCTTCAGGGCTGTAAGGTGCAGGAAATAGCCCGTGTCCGCTGTGTGGAGGTCAGCACCATTAAAACACAGATCAAGGGTCTGCTGAGAAAATTCGGCTGCAGCAGAACGAAGGAAATCGTCAATATGATTCACGAATTGAACATTGAACATCTGTTTTAGACAGGAGGAACATAGAGTTAGATGGCAAAGAAAAATCTGTTAATCGTTCATGGAGGCGGCCCCACTGCGGTACTAAATGCTTCTCTTTACGGGGCTGTGGAAGAAGCAAAAAATAATTTCCATATCGGGCATATTTTCGGAGCAAAAAACGGTACAGGAGGAGTTCTGAGAGAGGAGCTGATAAAGCTGGAGAATATATCGGAAGAAAAGCTGAAGCTGCTTTTACAGACCCCCGGAAGTGCGATAGGAACCTCCAGAGATGAACTGGGACAGGAAGAATATGAGCAGATGGCAAAAATCATACAGAAAAAGGACATCGGCTATGTGTTATTCAACGGTGGAAACGGTACTATGGATACCTGTGGTAAGCTGCATAAGGCCTGTAAGAATAAGGGGCTGGATGTAGGCGTTATGGGAATCCCCAAAACCATGGATAATGATATTTCCATTACCGATCACAGTCCAGGCTATGGCAGTGCAGCCCGCTTTATGGCTCAGAGCACCAGAGAGCTTTGTGCAGATGTACAGGGACTTCCTATTCATGTAGTAGTTATGGAAGCATCAGGAAGAAATGCCGGATGGATTACGGCTGCGGCTGCTCTGGCAGCAGATCAGGGAGGGCCTGGGCCGGATTTAATTTATCTTCCGGAGCTTCCCTTTGACGAGGATAAATACATAAGGGATATTGAGCGGCTGCTGACGAAGAAAAGAGGTATTGTTGTAGTAGCCAGTGAGGGACTGAAGGGTAAGGAGGGAAATCCCATTGTCCCGCCGATTTTTAAAACCGGAAGAGCAACCTACTTTGGTGACGTCAGCTCCCACCTGGCCAATCTGGTGATTAAGCGGCTGGGCTATAAGGCCAGAGGAGAAAAACCGGGACTTTTGGGAAGGGCATCCATACCTCTGCAAAGCAGTATAGATCGACAGGAGGCCATACTGGCAGGCAAATTGGCCTGCAAGGCTGTACTGGGGGGAGAAGGAGGAAAGATGGTGGCCTTTAAACGGATATCGAATACTCCATACACCATAGACCCCTTCCTGGTGGACATTGATCAGGTGATGCTGGTGGAAAAGACGATGCCGGCAGATTTTATCCAGCCGGAGGGCAATGGTGTTACGGAAAGCTTTAAAGAATGGTGCAGGCCCTTACTGGGAGAAGAGCTTGCCCCGATGATTACCTTTAACCAACAGTGAAGAAATCAGAAGCAGATTACAAAAAATAAATATGCAGGAGGAAGAAAAATGTTAGTACCTATGAGAGCAATTCTTAAGGCGGCAGATCAGGGAGACTATGCCCAGGGAGCCTTCAATGTTAACGCAGTCTGTCAGGCAAAGGCAGTAATCGAGGTGCATGAAATGTTCAGAAGCCCGGCTATTTTGCAGGGAGCAGATCTGGCAAATGGTTTTATGGGCGGAAGAGTTGACTTTATGAATGCCACTCTGGAGGATAAGAAGAAGGGAGCAAAAAATATTGCAGATGCAGTCAGAGCCTATGCCGTTAACAGTCCTATTCCCGTGGCCCTTCATTTGGATCATGGAAAGAATATGGATTCCTGCATTGCAGCTATTGAAGGAGGCTATACCAGCGTAATGATTGATGGAAGCTCTCTACCCTTTAAGGAGAATATGGAGCTGACCAGAGAGGTGGTAAAGTATGCGCATGAACGAGGGGTCACTGTTGAAGGTGAGCTGGGTGTGCTGGCCGGTGTGGAGGATCATGTTTTTTCGTCGGGCAGTACCTATACCAATCCTTTGGATGCCGTTGAATTTTTCAGAAAAACGAAGGTGGATGCACTGGCGATCAGCTACGGAACCATGCATGGGGCCAATAAAGGAAAGAATGCCATTATACGTAAAGAGATTGCCATAGCCATCAAAGAGTGTCTTTGCCATGAGGGAATTGAGGGCTATCTGGTAAGCCACGGTTCTTCTACCGTTCCTCAATATATTGTGGAAGAAATTAATGCTTTGGGCGGTGAACTGACCAATACCTATGGAATCGATGTGAATCAGCTGATTGAAGCTTCCCACTGCGGAATCAATAAGATTAATGTAGATACGGATATTCGTCTGGCGGTTACCCGAAATATGAAGGAGCTTTTCGCCGGAGACAGGACACTGAGAAATTCTTCCTCCATAGGAGCTGTTTATGAGCTGTTGGAAAAGAATAAAACGGCTTTTGATCCCAGAGTATTTATTACGCCCATTATGGATACGGTGATGACCGGAAATATCCCTGATGAACATGTGGCCCGAATCTGTAAATGCATTGAAGACGGAGTAAAAGAGGTGGTAGGCACTCTGATTGTCAGATTCGGAAGCTTTGGTCATGGCCCTCAGGTGGAAAGAGTTACCCTAGATGAGATGGCAGAGCGTTATCGGAAGGCCGGAATTTAGGAAACAGAATAGTCTCCAAAGAAAGGAAGGAAGAAATGAAGCACATTTATTTAAATTTAAAGCGTTTTGATGTTCCGGTGGAATACGGTGGTGTAAACCGGCTGGCACCTGTGGCAGAGTGGGGAAAGGTAATTGTAAAGGAGGTCCAGGAAGAGCTGAAAAGATATGATCCCAAAGAGGTGGAATTTGCCATGTACTTTCCGGAGGCCCACCTTCTGGGAGCTGTGGCGGCGAAGAATGGGGGCAGTCCCATACAGATTGGGTGTCAGAGTGTATATCGGACGGATACAGCAGTGGGAGGCAATTTCGGAGCCTTTACGACCAATCGAAGTGCTTCTGCCATGGTGGCAGCAGGCTGCTGCACAACCATTATCGGCCATTGCGAGGAAAGAAATGACAAAGCCGGTATCCTGGCAGCGGCAGGAGTGGTGAATACCTGTGCAGTGAATCGACTTCTTAATCAGGAAATCATCTGTGCCGTTTCCAGAGGAATGAAGGTGCTTTATTGCATCGGGGAAAAGAGTGAAGAACAGGAAAACTGGCAGAAGGTTTTGGGAGAACAGCTGGAAGTAGGTCTGCAGGATGTGGATACCTCTAAGGTGGTAATTGCCTATGAGCCGATCTGGTCCATTGGACCGGGAAAAACTCCGGCAGATAAGAATTACATCACGAAAATAGCCCGTTTTGTCAAAGAAAAGACCGGGGGAATGGATATTGTATACGGAGGCGGATTAAAGAAGGATAATGCTGCCATGCTGGCTTCTATTCCGGAAATAGATGGTGGATTAATCGCTCTCACCCGTTTTTCGGGAGAAATTGGCTTTTATCCAAATGAATATCTGGAAATTATCCGTTTATATATGGGAAAATAGACCACAGGCTGTATGGCAGCAGAAAGAGAGGAAAAGATGAAACTTGATTTTGAATATGGGCAGGGCCTGATGACGGCTGAGCTGCCGGATAGCACCGATATTTTTATTCCGGGAGAAACGGTAAAGGATCCGGACTTTATTCCGGAAGAACGGCTGGAGGCGGCCTATCTGGAAAGTCTGGCTAATCCTGTTGGGATGCCCACCCTGACCAGGCTTGCACATAAAGGAAGTACCGTGACCTTTATCGTTCCTGACCGGGTTAAAGGAGGGGAGCAGCCTACCAGTCATCGGAAAATGAGTATAAGACTGATCCTAAGGGAGCTTTATGCAGCAGGGGTAGAGAAGAAGGATATTTTATTTATTATCTCCAACGGACTTCATCCCAGAAGCAAGGAAGCAGATGCCAGAGCACTTTTTGGAGAAGAGCTGTTTAATGAGTTTTGGCCATCGGGACAGATTATCAGCCATGACAGCGAAGACCCTGAGCATATGATTGACCTGGGAGTGACTGACCGGGGAGATCCGGTGGTCATGAACAAGTATGTATTTGACTGCGATATTCCCATTCTCATCGGCCATGTGCAGGGAAATCCCTACGGTGGGTATTCAGGAGGCTACAAGCACAGTGCTACGGGAATCACGAACTGGCGTTCCATTGCAAGTCATCATGTTCCTTCCGTCATGCACAGAAAAGATTTTACTCCGGTAAACGGTGCAAGTCTGATGAGAAATAAATTTGATGAAATCAGCATGCATATGGAAGAGAAGATGGGACATCCCTTTTTCTGCTGTGATGCCGTGCTGGATACCTGCTCCAGACAGATTGCCATTTTTTCCGGTTATGCAAAGGAAATGATGCCTTTAAGCTGGAAGGTGGCAGATAAACGCACCTACGTTCATTGGGCAGAAAAAAAATATGATGTGCTGGTATTTGGTATGCCTCAGAAGTTCCATTACGGAGATGGTATGGGAACCAACCCGATTATGATGATGCAGGCCTTAAGTGCCCAGGTTCTTCGATTTAAGCGAATCATGAGTGACAAGTGTGTGATTATCTGTTCCTCTACCTGTAATGGTTATTTTCATGACGAGCTTTGGCCTTACCTAAGGGAGGTTTATGAGCTGTTCCAGCATGATCATATGAATATTCTGCCGGATATGAATCGCTACGGAGAATATTTTGCTACGAATGAAGAATATATCCGCAAATATCGGTTCACCAATGCATTCCATCCTTTTCACGGCTTTTCCATGATGTCCTGTGGACATATTGCGGAAATGAATACCAGTGCCATCTATATCGTAGGTGCCCAGGAACCGGGATATGCAAGAGGAATGGGCTTGAAGACCAGAGAGAGCTTTGAGGAAGCCTTAGCCGATGCGAAGAAAAAATTTGTGGGAGAAAATCCCAATATTCTGGCTCTTCCTCTAACCTTTAAAAGGGCGGCGGTACATCTGTGTATGAAAAATCCCGCACAGGACTGCATGGACGCTTATGGTAATCCGGGAGGCTGCGGCTGTACCGGTTAAAAATCCTGTATTGCTTAAGCGGGTGAGCTAAGAAGTAAAAGAATAGACTCGGCCAAGGCCGGAGAATGGAGTAGGATTTGATACCAGTAATTTTGTTTTTTGTTTGCTTGATGGCCTCCAGTGTGGGCGCCATTGTGGGAGCCGGCGGAGGAATTATCATAAAACCCCTTTTGGATATGCTGGGAATTTTGCCGGTATCCACCGTAAGCTTTTGCTCCGGCTGTACCGTACTGGGGATGTCGGTAAGCTCCCTGGTTCACCAGAGGAGGGATGGAGTAAGGCTGCAGCTTAGGACCAGTACAGCACTTGCGGCAGGGGCTGTTCTGGGAGGGCTGGCCGGCAGAGAACTGTTTGATTTAATCCGACGAAGCTTTTCAGATGAAAGAGGCCTGGGAGCAATTCAGGCAATTGCGTTAACCATAATTACCTTCCTAGTCTACGTTTATATTTGCAGGAAAGACAGGCTGCCCTCTAAAAGAATAGACAGTATACCTCTATCTGTGATTATCGGCTTATTTCTGGGAGGGATATCCTCCTTTCTGGGAATAGGGGGAGGAACAGCAAATGTGGCGGTACTGTTCTTTTTCTTTTCCATGGAGGCTAAAGAGGCGGCAAAGAACTCCTTATATATTATTATTTTTTCACAGATTTCCGGTATCCTTTCAGCGATATTAACCAATACGGTACCGGAGTTTGCCTGGAGCAATTTGCTCAGTATGGTTGCCGGAGGCATAGGCGGGGCACTGATTGGAGCGGCAGCATCCAAAAGGATTGATAATAAGGGTGTTGAAAGATTATTAAAGCTTTTGTCCCTGTTTATCGTAGCCATGAGCTTCTATAATGTGCTAAAATACACGTTGCTATAGCCAGGTTTCAATTTTTGACATTTGACAAAAACCGACTATTGTAGTAGCATAAACTAGTAAGTAAACATAATCAAAACAAGTTAAGAGATGCAGCCGACGAGAGGATTTACAAAAGAAAAAGGCGGCGGAATGGAGGTACTATGGCAATTACATTTGAACAATTGAATGGTCAGGAAATTCTTGATGACCTGAACCAAATCTGTAAAACAGAAAAAGTCTGCGGAAGCTGTGCCGGACCAGACTGTCTGATTGGCTACAGTCGAATCAGCACGCTGAACTGCATGAAGAATAAAGTAACCTATGTGGAAAATGGACAGAAGAACATGCCTCAGTATGATATACGGGGCGGTTATGATGAATTTGATGTTCTTCACGGGATAGCCCATCTTCTGGTTCAGTGCAGAAGCTGTAAAACCGGACATTTTGACGACTGTATCATCAATGTGGTCCGCAACTGTCTGGAAGTGATTGAATACGGAGAAGAGCAGGAATTTCATGGAGAGACACTGCCTTATCTGATGCAGATGGGAAGGAAGGATCCCACTAAGGGAAACATCATTATGGAAGAGTATCGTCGAAAAAAACTGGAAAACGATCCGGAATAAGAAACAGGAAAACGCCTCTAGAAATGGAGGCGTTTTCTTACGGTATTCCGCAGTCTGGCTACGGAGAGAATGGTAATCAGGGCAACGGAGATAATCAGGCAGACACTGAACACAATGGCTGACCAGCCGGGTCTTAGGGGAAGGCCGTGATAATGGTCGATGAGAAGCTCGATTCCTACATTAAGTAAGCCTGCCTCAATAAAAAAATAAAGCACGGTAGACAGAACTGCACGGGAAACATAGCGGTAAAGAAGGATATAAACCAGAACAGCAGCACCTGCCATAAGGGTAATGGGCAGAGCCAGCTCATAAAACCAGTTTCCCTCCAGGGTCAAGGTGCTGAGAAAATATTCATAGCCGATAATGCAGAGGGCATCTGCAGCCAGACAGAGGGACCAGGGGAGCTGGGTATAAAGCATTTTGGGGCAAATGAATATCCATAACAGAATACAGGCACCTACAACCGGGTAAGACCATCTTACGTTCTGAAAGGTGGTCAGGTTAAGGAGCAGGCAGGTGACTGCTGAGGTAAATAAAACGATGGTGAGCCATATACCCGCATCCTTTTGGCGGGCCAACTCTACTTCCCCCCTCTTTTCGGGAAAAGCAGAATAGGTGCAGCTGGCAATTTGTGTATGGGGATCATTAGGATTGATTACCGGAGTATGGCATAGAGGACAGGTCTTTAAGGAGGGCTCCAGCTTTACTCCGCAGTTTACACAATAGGACATATCTATTTCTCCTTTCTGCTGAATTAAACAGCATCTGTTGTTAAAAGTCTCGATTACTTTCAATGGTTACCGGAATTCCATCCTCCACCAGCTTGGAAAAAAAGTAACGTTCCACATCGGACTCATGGATGCAGCTTCCAAAGTTGATGGTCAGAGTATCCTGAAAACTGACAATAGCACAGTTGGTACGGGCAGAGAAGGGGATTCCCATGTAAATATCGAAGCGCTCAATAAAGGGAATCATTTCATCGGGAACCTTAAGGGCACCCATATTGGTCAGCCCGGCTGAGGAATTTCTGTCCTGAACTCTTCGATAGAAGGTTTTTACCACAAAATCCTTGATAAACAGGGGAATCACACGAATCAGCGGATTACGCTGAGTAGCCGCATTGGTGGTAATGTCCCCTCTGAGAAACTTTTCATTGATAGAATAACGCATATAATGATGTACATTGGTAATGATTTCTTCAAAGGTATATTCTCCCAGCCTGGGATCGATGGAAGGATAAATCATGGTGATAAAATTTCTGAGAGTCCGGGAAGGAAAAAAACGGCGGAGATTTACCGGCATGGCAATCTTCA
>JBJELS010000136.1:0-11766 GCA_051879275.1 Lachnospiraceae bacterium | reverse complement strand
GATTATTTGCCAGTACATGATCCAATCCGCCGTAGCCGATATCATAAGCCCAGCCGTCACCACCGATAATCCATACAGATTTGCTTACCAGGTCACGCTCAAGCTCAAGCAGCTCTTTAACCGCTTCACAGCCGCTTGCCTTTACTCCATCAATAATGGGTTTAACCAGCTCACGCTGCTTATCTCTGTCATTTCCTGCAGCAATATAGCTTTCAAAAGCAGCTTTAAGAGGAGCTTCTACTTTATCCAGATTGTTTTCCATCAGCTCAAGGATACGAGCCTCTTTTACGTTCTGGGCAAGAGCCATACCATAACCGAACTCTGCATTATCCTCAAACAGGGAGTTTGCCCAGGCTACACCACAGCCATTCTTATCATTAACGAAGGGTGAAGAAGGTGTACTGGAGGAGTAAATCATGGAGCAGCCGGTTGCATTAGCTACCATCATATCTTTACCAAACAGCTGGGATACCAGTTTATAGTAAGGAGTCTCACCACAACCGGGGCAGGCACCGGATACTTCAAAGTAAGGCATTGCAAACTGCGTTCCTTTAATGGTATCCATGCTGAAGTACTCTGTCTTATAAGGTACTTCTTTGTACAGATAATCTGCCAGAGGAACCTCTTCCAGCTGAGGCTTAACATCTACCATCTCCAGTGCCTTATTTCCTGCTTTACCGGGACATTCTACAGCACAAAGGTTACAGCCTACACAGTTGTCAGGAGATACCTGAACACGATACTGCAGCTCTTCTACTCCCTTACCCATAGCCTTAATGGTCTCAAATTCCATAGGTGCATTCTTTACTTCCTCATCCGTCAACAGGAAGGTACGGATGGTTCCGTGAGGACATACCATGGAACAGATTCCGCACTGAATACAGTTTTCCGGCTTCCAGCAGGGTACCTGTGCCGCAATGGTTCTCTTTTCCTGATAGGAAACGTTATTTCTGATAGAGCCATCCAAAAGATTGTGCTTGGTAAATGCACTTACCGGTAAATCATAGCCTTCCAGATGATTGATGCGTGCTACATGCTCATCAAAGTATTCGTCTCCGGTCTTTCTTCTTTCCAGCTTATCTGTAAATGCTGCCCATTCAGGCTTAACCGTAATTTCTTCCAGTCCTTCCTTGCCCAGGTCGATAGCCTTCCAGTTTAACTGAACGATTTCATCACCTTTTTTCGCATAGGATTTCTTTGCCGCTGCCTTCATATAGTCTACTGCTGTATCGTAAGGCATAATCTGCGTGTTCAGTGCAAAAAACGCAGACTGCAGAATGGTGTTGGTTCTTCTTCCCATACCGATTTTCTGTGCAATATCGGTTGCATCAATAATATAGAATTTTGCTTCCTTCTTTGCCAGGTCTGCCAGCATCTTCTTAGGCAGCTTTTCTTCAATCTCATCCTTCTTAAAGGTAGTATTTAAAAGGAAGGTACCGCCCTTCTTTAAGCTGGATACCATGTCGTATTTATAAACGTAGGAATCCATTGAGCAGGAAACAAAATCTGCATTGTTGATGTAATAGGTTGAACGGATGGGTGATTTTCCGAACCGTAAATGGGAACGGGTTACACCGCCGGCCTTTTTGGAATCGTATGCAAAATATGCCTGTACATACTGATCTGTATTATCACCAATGATCTTAATGGAGTTTTTATTTGCACTGACTGTACCGTCACTTCCCAATCCATAGAACAGACAGGAGGTATAGTCGCTGTCTACGGTAAAGTCTGCATCCGGTGTAAGGGAAAGATGGGTTAAATCATCTTCAATACCAATGGTAAATTCCTGCTTGGGTGCATCCTTTTTCAGTTCATCATAGACTGCTTTAATCTGAGCCGGAGTCGTGTCCTTAGAGCCCAAACCATAACGTCCGCTGATAATGGTCAGATCCTTCTTATCCTTAAGGGCATGAAGCACATCCAGATATAAAGGCTCTGCTCCGCCTAATTCCTTTGTACGGTTAAGCACAGCAATCTTCTTAACGCTATCCGGTAAAACTGCCGTTAAATATTTTACAGAGAAAGGACGATACAGATGTACCTTAATCAAGCCAACCTTCTCTCCGCGGGCATTGAGCGTATCCACTGTCTCTTTAACCGTTTCTGTTACAGAAGCCATGGCAACGATGATTCTGTCTGCATCGGGTGCACCATAATAGGTGAAGGGTGCATATTCTCTGCCGGTAATCTCGGAAATCTTCTTCATGTAAGCAGCTACGATGTCGGGAACTGCTGCATAATGGAGATTCTGTGCCTCTCTTCCCTGGAAGAAAATATCATCATTCTCAGCACCGCCGCGGGTAACCGGATTGGTATGGGGATTAAGTGCATTAGCCTTAAATTTATCCAATGCATCTTTATTGATTAGCTTTCCTAAGGTTTCATAATCCATAACCTCAACCTTCTGAATTTCGTGGGAGGTTCTGAAACCATCAAAGAAATGGATAAAGGGTACGCTTCCTTCAATAGCGGCCAGATGAGCAACCCCGGCAAGATCCATAACCTCCTGAACGGAATGGCTGGCAAGCATGGGAACACCCGTCTGACGGCAGGCAAAAATATCTTCATGATCGCCAAAGATATTTAATGCACGGCTGGCGATGGCACGGGCTGCCACATGGATAACTCCGGGCAGACATTCACCAACCATTTTGTAAATATTGGGAATCATCAATAAAAGACCCTGGGATGCGGTAAAGGTTGTTGATAGAGCACCACCCTGCAGGGCTCCATGAACGGTACCTGCTGCACCACCCTCGGACTGCATCTCTACTACCTTGACGCTGGTTCCGAAAATGTTCTTTCTCCCCCCTGCACTCCAGGCATCCACTACTTCTGCCATAGTGGACGAGGGCGTGATGGGATAGATACCGGCTACTTCGGTAAAGGCATAGGCACAATGCGCAGCAGCGGTATTACCATCCATTGACATGAATTGCTTACTCATAAGATTTTCCTCCTTAAATTAATACATACCTGTAATTATCATCTGTTTTGAGCAGATTCATCAAACTACTATGGTGATTATATCATAAATTAGTAACCATTCCTATACTCGAACTGATTTTCTCTTTAATTTTTTCTATAATTACCAATTTTTCGCTCTATTTTTTTATACTTTTCCTATTTTACCTGATTAATCCAGCTCTTCAAGCCTTTTTCGGTCAATAATTTCTACCGTACCCCTGGTCAGCCTGATCATATTTTCATTCTGGAAATAGCGAAGCATACGGGTAACCACCTCTCTGGCAGTTCCCAGGTGATTGGCAATCTTTTCATGGGTGATTTTTAATACCAGACTGTCTTCTACCCTGCTTTCTTCCAATAAAAAAGCGGCCAGCCGCTTATCAAAGCTTTTCCACATGATCTGCTCCATCAGCCACATCACCTCAGACAGCCTGCCTGCCATAATCTGATTCATATAGTTTGCCATAGGGGCAGATTCTTCCATAATCTCCTTCAGTACTCCGGGTGGAATAATCCATACCGCAGAATCCTTTTCTGCTTCTATGGTAATATCAAACTGAATATTCTGCATAATACAGGAAGCGGAAAAAATACAGATATCCATTTCAAAAAGCCGGTAGATTGTTACCTCCCTGCCTTCTTCTGAATAGATATATGCCCGAAACTGTCCGGATTCCACTAATAAAAGACCCAGACAGGTCATTGAGCCATTATGTACAATGGTTCCTTTTTTCACTTTACGGCAAATCACAGTGGCGGAAAGCTTCTTCTGCTGCTCTTCGGTCAGTTTATTCCATATGATAAAATTATCTTCAAATCTCATTCTTACTTCCTTTTTAGGGTGTTCAAATTGCGGGTTGAACATTTTTTCCTTTTTATGTTATAATTCTCATATTCTGTAAATTTTGCAAGACGAATAATTTTCAAAAGAGGATTTTAAAATGAATGATTACAGTAAAAAATACCAATTTCTTTCAGGTGCAGCCCTAAAGTATATCGCCATGATAACCATGCTTGCGGATCATGTGAACAAGGGCCTGATCTGGCCCAATCTGACTTCCGCACATGGAACTCTTGCCATGATTAGCAATCTGTTTGGGATAATCGGCAGAATTGCTTTTCCTCTGTTCTGTTTTTTCGTGGTGGAGGGCTATTTCAAAACACGAAGCCGAATAAAATATTTGCTGAATCTGCTGATCTTCGGTGTAATATCAGAAGTACCCTTTGATATGGCTACAACGGCAAGCTTTTATAATAAGAACTGGACTAACGTTATCTTCACACTGGCCTTAGTGCTTATCACCATCTGGAGTATAGATACCTTAAAGAAAAAAATGGAAGACCTTTCCAGGCCCCTCTGGTTTTTGGTATCCTTTGTTATTGTTGCCGTAATAGGTATATTTTCAATGAATTACGGCTTTGACTATGAGCATTATGCCATTATAATCGGTTATTTAATGTATCTTTTCTATGACAGACCGGTTTTGAGAGCTATTTTCGGCTTTCTCCCTATTATTTCAGAGCCCTGGGCAATTTTAGGCTTTGGACTGACTCTTACCTACAACGGCAAGCGCGGTAAACAAAGTAAAATACTTAACTACTGGTTTTATCCCGTCCATCTGCTTATTATCGGTCTGCTTCGTCTTCATTTTGGTATTTAGCTCTGTTTTTATTCCCAGGAAAGGGATAACTCTAACTTATAGGGTTAGAGTTATCCCTTCTTTATTGTTTTGAATATCCTCATCCGTCAGCAGTCCATCGCGTTTACAGGCCTGGGTCAACACCTCCATCTCTACAGATAAATCCAGTATATCGTCATTAAACAGATTTACATATTGTTTATCCATTGCACTTTTGATATTTTCCAGACAAGCTATTACCTTTTCTTCCATTTCCTTTGCAGGTACACCGCTTTTTTCTATTTTCTCATACCTAACAAGAATATTTCCCAGAGTAGGTAAATAATAGTTGAAAAACTGCCGCACCACAGGAATATCCTCCGGCTGACTTTTAAGTGTTCTGAGAATCTTATCTGCAGTACGGCAGATTTCCTCGCTTTCTTCACGAATCCTCCGGCTTTTAATCTTCATCTGCAGACGACGGATTTCCATAAGCTTATGATGGCCTCCGGTAAGGATATCTCCCCCATCCGGTGATGTACTGCTGCCATTTTTTTCTTTCGGCTTCTGCCGGGAAAAATAGATAACCAGCACAACCAATAAAAGAAGCAGAAGCAAAAAGATTCCTGAAATAATCATTAGAATAAGAGAAAGTGCCGGGAAAATTTTTCGCAGGATCAGAAATAAAATCACAGCTCCTATCAGACCGAATATTCCCAATGCTCCCGAAGATGTATCTTTCATGACTAATCCTTCCTTTCTTTACCGTTCTTTTTAAAATTTTCCTCCTCCTCCTCCATGTGAGCTTCCCGATGAGGAGGTATGTGTACTGGAGCCGCCGGAAGAGCTGCTCTCCTTCGGTCTTTCACTGCGACTGACATTTTTGTAGAGGAAGAGATCCTTCGACTGAGTAATCTTCATACTGTCCCTTTTTAGATAATCTGTGGCTGTTGCCTTAAATCTTACCGATTTTAGCTGTCCCTTCATAATAGAAGTAGTAATAAAGGCAACAACCAGGCCCACTACTATGGCAATGATAAGATTAAGGCCGAAGTCGAAGGGGATTTTGGGAAGATTTCCATTATCATAAGATGGCCCATTTTTTGCCTGGGTAATAAATTCATCGCAAAGCTGTGCGTAAGTCATAAAAGCAGTTGCATAATCACCATCACTTAGCTTAGGAAGGAAGCTTTCTGCTATATAATCTATTCCTGCATCAGTGAATACTGTGATTCCATAACCGGTAGTGGAAATCCACCAGTCTCTGTCCTCCATACTTACCAGAAGCAAAATACCGTCATTTTCTTCTCCAAAGCCATACCCGTTATAATCATAAAAATCATCCGCATACTCCATCGGCGTTTTACCGTCTAAGGTATTGACCGTTACCACTACCGTATCCAGCTTCTGCCTTTCACTAATCTCGTTTAATTGGCTAAGCAGCTCTTTTTCCTCCGATTCACTCAAAAGGTCGGCCATATCCACCAACCGGGAAGGGGTATCCAGAATAATGGTAGAGGCAGCAGCTGCATTTGCATTTGCCTCCAGACTCTCTGCAATAATCAATGCTGCTTCGTATAAATACGCATTAACACCATCGCTATAGTATTCTTCTCGATCATAAGCAGCCCTTATACTGTCTTCCTTTTCTATATCAAGGACATCCCACACTATTCCCCGGGAAAAAATGCTCCAGCTTTCTTCATTTTCAATCATCAAAATTTGATCATCATATTTTCCCAAAGTGATCTGATCCACATAGGTATCAAAATCTTCTTCATTAGTATAAACAAAAAGAATGTCTACCTTTATTTCATCGGATAAATACCGGGCATTTTCATTTAATTCATTTATTTCTTCATCACTCAGAACCCCCAGCTCATCAAGGATATAGGTGTCCTGCTCCTCCCGGGCAAATGCGGATACACTAAGGGAGAGACAGAGAATGGACAGCATTAAAGCTGATAAAATATATTTTTTCATTCTTTACACCTCCCTACACTAGCCACAGCAAATAGCTGATTCCAAAGGCAACAGCACTGATGATACCCCACAGGCCAAATAACCATTTTTTATATGCTTCCTTATCCAAGGGCAGATCACCCACCATCTTTCCGGTCTGTCCATTCATGGCAAAGGTATATTTCTGTCCCTTCCATGTAGTGTTTAAAAGCCATACCGGGTACAGAGCATATTTTGCTTTCCCGTTTTTCAGATGAATAGATGAAGACTCCACTGTAACTGAACTGTATCCCTCTACGGTGGCTGCAAAGGCATTCTCCACACTTTTCTTAATTCTGGCGTTGGCACGTTCGATACTCTGATTGGCATCCACATCGTATTTATCCGCCATATATCCCGCAAGATAAGCCGTCTGAAAATCCACTGCCTCGGAGAAATTAAAGGGTTCAATGGATTCCATCAAATCATCCGCCATTTTGGTGGATCCATCTACCGGCACCCACTCAAACCCCACCGATCCGCCACGGACAATGGAATAGAAGCTGGTTTCCGTGTAGTCATAGTTACTGTCACTCCAGAAGCGGCTTCGGGTACCTTTATAGCGAATATTTGCATCAGCATCCGCATTAAAAAGCCAGAAGGGAACATAAATCCCCTTTATCTCATCAATATGGTTCTCATCCTTAAAGACCTTAGGCAGAAGCTTCTTTCCTCCGTAATGCTTCTTCAATGCTTCCTTTGCTGCCTTCTTATCCAGCTTAAAGGGGATCACATAGTCCGGCTTCAATGCTCCTGAAAACTGTCCCATCATCACCACCGGATTCCCACAATAGGGGCAGGCCGCAGCTGCTGTATTCTCGTCCCCTACAATCTCACCACCGCAGGATTTACAGCTGTATGTACGAAGCCCGTCCGTCTCTCCCTCCTGCCACTGAGAACCGGGATCCGTCTCCCAATTCATCTCATCTTCCTGTTCCTCTTTCAGCTGATCATCATATGCGGCCAGGGCTTCCATTTCAAATTCCGTATCGCAAAAAGGACATTTCATTTTCTGCGTCCCGCTGTCAAAAGCAATTGCACCGCCGCAGTTGGGACACTTATACTCTTGTAATGCAGCCATGTTTCTCCTCCTTATCTCTCATAAGTATTTTTACTCTTATTCTATATTACTTATCCTCCGAAAATAATACCTTCAAAGAGCTCTTCTACATTGATGCCGTCCACTGTCCAATATTCCTCTGTCTGTTGAGGAAATACTCTTCCTATTCCTCCATCGGGAAGAATAAGGTCTGCCCAGGTTTTGGCATCTGTCCGATAATAAATAACCTTGTCTCCTTCTTTTAAGCGGGTTTCTCCTATACGATTTCCCTCCTCATCAACCACTGTGAGAGAAAAATCCTTTTGAATGGTAAATTCCGTCTCATTACCAATAAGATACCAGTCATGCTCCTTCACAGGAAGACCCTTTTCTCCTATATGATAGGTATCGTATCCATATCCGGTTCCCAGCATCTGGATATAGGTATCCAGAAAAAAGCTTTCGGCATTCGTCAGTACCTGTCTGGCATAATATTCCTGTTCTTTCTGAATAACACTGTGACGTCCTGAATATACCGTGTCTACTTTTTCCACTGTACCTGAGCTTATGTCATAGATGGTATATATCCATAAATCATCAGGATATTGTTCCCCGATATAAAGATAATTTTTCCCCTCCTTTGTATGCATCAAAGAGGGTTCAATCAGATAAACTCCCGTATCCTCTTCATACCGGGTGTCATTCAGCCAGATGGTCTGAGGCTCATAATAGTCCTCTCCCCCTCTGGCAGCCGAAATTAAAAGTGTATCTGTGTTTCCATCTCCATCTATATCAAAATGAAAGGGCTTGTCCTGGGGAAGCTCTATCCCGTAGCTTCCCGGAGTCTCCAGATATTCTTCCCGAAAAAGCTGGGGATGCTCCCTGAAGGAAATGGTAACGTTCTGGCTACCCGAAGCATACGGAGCAATATCATAGGGATTAAAATAAAAGGTAATTCCATGATAATCCAAAACCCATTGGATATTTTCAAGATTTTCCTGAAAAAAATCAATCAAATTCAGATTTTCATAAAAATAATCCGAATCCCAAAAAAGCTCCAACTGTTCCTCTACCAATATCGGCAGCTGTTCCATATCGACTACTACATCCGTAAGCTTCAGCTGCTCCCCTGTCTGAGAATCAAAGGTAACTCCCAAACTGTAGGGGGCTCCGTGAGCCCCTCCTACATAATAATAGCCTTCAAGCAGCAGACTTAACACTCTGCTGTCTGCCCTTCGTACCATTGTTTTTTCCCATACATCAAAGGAATAGACATATTCAATGCCCTGTGCAAAAAAATCCTCACTGGCGTCGATAGCCTGTGAATACAGCTCCAGGCAGCCCTCCTTTCTTTCTTTTGACAGCTCTGAAAGAGATTTTTCCAGCTGAAAATAAACCTCTTTATCCCCATCACACAGATGGATATAGGGATAGTTTACACTGGCCATGATTTGTTGAGCCGTATCGTTCCAGTAATCATCATAATATTGGCCGCTCTCTACTCCAATGGGTGTTACGGGAATTTTCTCGTCCTCGGTTTCTTTCTGTTTTTCACATGCCGAAAGCAGCAGCAGAATGACTGCTGCAGCTATGGCTGCTCTGGCTTTTGTTTTCATCTCTTTGTCCAATCTACTATCTTCAACCAGTGATAAGAATACACCTCGTCCTTATGTTATCCTACAATATCTCCATCATCAAAGGGATCTCCACATTCCGGACAGAATTTGGGAGGTTTTGCTCCTTTTTCAGGCTCCCATCCACATTTATCGCATTTGTACTGAGGTACGCCTGCCGGTTTTTTGGCCCCGCATTCCGGACAGAATTTTCCTTTGTTGACTGCTCCACAGCTACAGGTCCAGCCTTCCTCAACCGGCTTCGGTGAACCACATTCCGGGCAAAACTTACCATTGGCAACGGCTCCGCAGGAGCATTTCCATCCATCTGCCGCTGCCTGCTGCTGTACTGCCTGCTGCTGTTGCTGTACTGTCTGCTGCTGCGCTGCCTGCTGCTGTCCCATGGCAAACAGATTTTGTGCATTCATTCCACCGCCTGCATTCATGGCCATGCCCATACCCATAAAGCCGGTCATCGCTCCGGCAGAGTTGGAAGCTGCAGCCTTCATTGCATCTGCCTGTGCACCAACCAGAGTGGCTCCGGCCATATTGGGATTCTGCAAAACAGCCGTTCTCTGAAGCTGTTTAATCATTTCCGCATCCTCCGGCGGCAGGGTAACTGAACCAAGAGCAATGCTGACTACCTTAAGTCCCCGCAGCTCACCCCACTTTGTGGAAAGAGCCTCGTTCATGGCTTCCTCCAGCTCTGTGTTATGGCTAACAATCTGATTAGGACGAAGCTCCAGATTAGACAGCTTTCCAAAGGCCGGCTGCAGAGCACTGATGAACTCTGTCTTTAACTGGCTGTCAATTTCTTCTCTTGTATATTCCCGCTCCACATTGCCACAAACCTTTGAATAGAATAAAAGTGGATCGGCAATCATATAAGAATACACACCGGAGCAGCGAATGGATACATCTACGTCCAGTCCGATTTTTGTGTCCACAACACGAAAAGGTACCGGATTAGGAGTACCGAATTTATTATCCATAATCTCTTTGATGTTGAAATAATAAACTCTCTGATCCTTGCCTGTATCTCCGCCGAGAGCAAAACGTTTTCCAATGGTGCGGAAGGTATCCTTAATGCTTTCTCCCAGATTACCGGAAAAAATGCTGGGTTCTGTAGAGGTGTCATAGGTAAATTCACCAGGCTCTGCGCAGACCTCCACGATTTTTCCCTGCTCCACAATAATCATACACTGGCCGTCTGCAACAGCAATTCCCGAACCATTGGAAATGATGTTATCATTTCCCTTAGTATTGGAGGAACGTCCTCCTGTACGCTTTTGACCCTTGACCACCAGCACTTCCTTATCCAGGGCATCACAGTAAAAAAACTCCTTCCACTGATCCGCAAGCGTACCTCCTAATGCTCCCATTCCTGCTTTAATTAGTCCCATAATAAAACTCCTTTCTTTTATTGGATATTCCCTATTTTATCTGCTTTTTCGGATTAAAATATTGTTATATATTCTTAGCTTTAACATAACATGAAAAAAGAAAAAAAAATATACCAAAAGCAAATATTTATAGGATTTTTTGTAAAATACTTACTGTTACTGCACAATATATAGATTAAATTAAAAGTATGTCGCTGACCATGCAATCACCGTAGCCGATTTCCGTACCCCCTTTCTGTGTCAGGATGGAACAGGAGAAGATGCCTTATTCCAGGATGGTATCCATCCCACTGAGGAATACTGTTTTATTCCGATTCTGACCTGCTCTCTTCTTTGAGGACAAAGTGAAAAAAATCCCTGTCTTCCTCCCGCACCAAAATAGAACCGTCTCTGCCACTCAGCTCCAAGACAAAACGCCGCACATCTCCATTTTCATCCTCATACTGGAATCCGTACTGGGGAAGATCCCCTGTAAAGGAAAGCTCCGCTACAAGCGGTCTCTCGAGCCACAAAGCATTTGGCCCGGACGTCTCCGGATAAGCCTCAAACTCTATGACACCGGATTCACTCACATCCACTACAGAAAGGGAAAGTATAGTAAACATCTTTACCGGCCGGTCCGGAATAAAAACAATGTAGGAAAGTCCATCCTTCCCAGAAGCAATGGAACATTCATCATACTCTGTCAGATTCCCCGCTTCTTCCAGCCACTGAACCAAAACAGCAGCTTCCTCCGAACCGAAGGCGGAAAATGGAGACAATACCAGGGCGCCTGCCGGCAGCTCCCTCATCCAAAACTCTTCTTTAGACATACCCGCATCCTCAGATTCCGCAGGATTCCAGCTCCCTGTAGTATTATAATAAACCCGGATGTCGCCGGAATCCTCATCGAGATGAGTGAAAAGAAATTCCTGACATTCTAAGCCCGTCCCGTCTTGTGTGATAGAGAATTTTCCAATGCAGCTCTCTGATGCACTGCTTGAACCGGAGTTATAGAAAATTCCATCTCCACAATAGACATACATATTGCGGTACCACCCCTCAAAGACGAATTGAGGCTTGCCATCCACCAGCGTGTAGACTGCATTCACCATTTGGCCGTACTCCGGCTGGATGCCTAT
>JBJELS010000135.1:0-11859 GCA_051879275.1 Lachnospiraceae bacterium | reverse complement strand
ATTTGAGAGGAGCTGCCCTTAGTACGAGAGGACCGGGGTGGACGGACCACTGGTGAATCTGTTGGAGACCAACTCCACGGCAGAGTAGCCAAGTCCGGCAGGGATAAACGCTGAAGGCATCTAAGCGTGAAGCCCCCCTCAAGATGAGATATCCCAGTAAAGTAAGACCCCTTGAAGACGACAAGGTAGATAGGGCTAGGGTGTAAGTGCAGCAATGTACTGAGCTGATAGCTACTAATCGGTCGAGGGCTTATCCAAAGCATAGGGAGAAGAAGAGATGGAAGGACTTAGAAGATGTATTCGGTTTTGAGGGTACTTACAGGAAAAGGAAGACCTCAGAAATAATCCTCGATAGCTCAGCGGTAGAGCATTCGGCTGTTAACCGAAGGGTCGTAGGTTCGAACCCTACTCGGGGAGCTGAGACGAAAAACCGTCTCTTTAAGAAAGACAGAAGTCTTTTCTAAACATAAGGAATTTAACGGGAATAAAGAAGGCTCCATGGTCAAGCGGTTAAGACATCGCCCTTTCACGGCGGTAACACGGGTTCGATTCCCGTTGGAGTCATAAGGCGACATAGCCAAGTGGTAAGGCACGGGTCTGCAACACCCTTATCATCGGTTCAAATCCGATTGTCGCCTCTGAAAGACTTAGATTGTAAAATCTAGGTCTTTTTTTATGTTTAAGATGGAATTATTTTATATTTTATTTCATATAGATATAAAAAAAGCTGATGAGTGGATGAAAAAGAGAGTAAGAATTTTAATGATCAGCTGCTTTTGCCTTTTGCTGCTTGCCGGATTACTGTTAAGTAAGCTGCTGGGAGATGATCAAAAGGAAGCAGTAGCAGTAATGTCCTCTGCCAGCTGGGGCTTAAGCTTTCAGGAGGAGGGGAAGGCACCTGTAATAGATGTAGATGCCTCGGAATTGGAAGGTCTGGGAGGATACTATTTAGGGGATACCACAAAGAAGAAAATTTATATTACTTTTGATGCCGGTTTTGAAAACGGAAATACCCCAAAGATATTGGATGCCTTGAAAAAGCACAAGGTAAAGGCTACATTTTTTCTCGTGGGAAATTATCTGGAGACCTGTCCCGATCTGGTGAAAAGAATGGTAGAAGAGGGACATATCGTGGGAAATCATACTTACCATCATAAGGATATGGATGGGATTACCACAGAGGAAGAGTTTTTAAAAGAATTACAGGATTTAGAAAATAAATTTAAGGAAATTACCGGTACGGATTTGGATAAATTCTATCGTCCTCCTCAGGGAAAATATTGTAAAGAACAGCTTACCTGGGCAAAGGATCAGGGATATAAGACCATATTCTGGAGTCTGGCTTATGTAGACTGGTATGAAGATAAGCAGCCCAGCAGGGAAGAGGCACTGAAGAAATTAACCGAACGTATCCATCCCGGTTCCATCGTTCTTTTGCACAGTACATCGGATACCAATGGCAATATTATGGATGAATTACTAACGGAATGGGAAAAGATGGGATATTCCTTTGGAAGTCTGGATGAACTGTAAAGGAAGATTGACGAAAAAGTAAAGAGGCTGCAAAACAGCCTCTTCTTCTAATGCTTATGATATTTACGTTCATTAAATTCGTATTTGGGCTCACAGGTCAAATGAACACCAAGACGTTTAAACACATTTTCATCAACAGAGGAGAGAAGAACGGAGGAATGAACCTCACAGTTTTTCAATTTTGGTATCTGTGTCAGAGCTAAACGGGCATTCTCATTGGTTGCCGCACTGATGGAGAGGGCGATAAGGATTTCATCCGTATGCAGTCTGGGGTTACGGCTGCCCAAATAATCGATTTTTAACCTCTGTATAGGTTCAATGGCACTGGGAGCTACCAGATGTAAATCATGGTCAATTCCCGCAAGCTCCTTCAGGGCATTTAAGAGGGCGGCAGCTGATGCACCCAGCAGATCGGTGGTCTTACCAGTCACGATTCTTCCATCAGATAATTCAACAGCTACTGCAGGATGGGAGGTACTGTTTTCTCTTTCCAAAGCGGCATTGACAACGGCCCGGTCATTTACTGTAATATCTGCCTGCTTCAGGATTAACTCTAATTTGTACAGGGCATTCTTTTTTCCGAAGCCCCGTTTTAAATCACAAAGCTCCCGATAATATCGGCGGATAATTTCCTGCTTACTGGCCTGACAGCAAACAGCATCATCAATAATACAGTTACCGGCCATATTCACACCCATATCGGTAGGTGATTTATAAGGGCTTTCTCCCAGAATCTGTTCAAATATAGCATTTAAAACGGGAAAAACCTCCACATCACGATTATAGTTAACCGTAGTTTCCCCATAGGCCTCCAGATGAAAGGGATCAATCATATTAATATCATTCAAATCAGCAGTAGCAGCCTCATAGGCCATATTCACCGGATGCTTCAAGGGAAGATTCCAGATAGGGAAGGTTTCAAATTTTGCATAACCGGCCTGTACACCACGCTTATGCTCATGATAGAGCTGGGAAAGGCAGGTAGCCATTTTTCCGCTTCCAGGCCCGGGGGCGGTAACGATGACCAGAGGACGCCGGGTTTCAATATATTCATTTTTTCCATAGCCTTCATCACTTACAATGGTGGCAATATCACTGGGGTATCCGGGAATTTTATAATGAAGATAGGAACGTATTCCCAGGCTGTCCAACCGCTGCCTGAACTGATTGGCAGCATTTTGGCCGGTGTATTTATTGATAACCACACTGCCTACATAAAGGTCCAGACTGTGGAAAACATCAATTAAGCGGAGCACATCCAGGTCATAGGTAATTCCATAGTCGCTGCGAACCTTATTGCCTTCAATATCGTCAGCACTGATTACCACAACTACCTCAGCCTGATCCTTAAGCTGTAAAAGCATTTTCAATTTACTGTCAGGCTGAAAGCCGGGGAGCACACGGGAGGCGTGAAAGTCATCAAAGAGCTTTCCTCCAAATTCCAGATAAAGCTTATTGCCAAAGGAGGCAATTCTATCCCGGATATGTTCAGACTGCATTTTTAAATACTTTTCATTATCAAAGCCTATTCTCATAAATTCCCTCATCCTTGAAATCAATCATTAGAAAGCCAAAAAACACATTTTGTATTTTAATATAAAATAGATTAGGAGTAAATATTTAAGATAAAAATAATTTATCTTATAGCTTAATCAGATAATTTCCGTTTACATTTACCCCTTCATTTACCACCATAAAGGCTTCGGGATCAAATTCCTTTACCAGCTGCCTTAACTGGCGGACCTCATATTTGGAAAGCAGGATATAAAGAATTTTACTTTCCTCTTTTGTGTAGGCACCGGTGGAGTTCCAAATGGTGATACCCCGATTAAGCTGATGAAAAACTGCATTGCTTAAGGGCTGGAAGTCTTTTTTGGTAATGATGGTTACTTCCACATTAATATTCTGATCATGAGCCTTGTCCATGGCAAGGGAATAGACGGAAGCATAGATTAGGGAATAGATTACGGTAGGAACATCAAATAAAAGCAGACAGATTGCGTAAAGGATGATATTTACAAAAAGGTTTACCTTTCCCACACTGAAATTTTTCCGTACCTTAATCAGCAGCATACCAATAATGTCCATTCCGCCTCCGGAGCTGCCCATTTTCAGCATGATTCCCACACCCAGGCCAGCAATCAGGCCCCCGATAATGGAGTTTCCCAGAGTATCCCCGAGAAGAATGGGCCTGGAAGGAATGGGGATAAGGGACATGGTCAGGGTAATCCAGGTTACACAGCATAGGGTTTTAATAAAAAAACGTTTTCCGATTTTATTAAAGGAAAGAAAAAAAATAGGAATGTTAATTAAATAATAAATGATACCGGTAAGATCAATATTTCCTAAGGGAAGGTTTAAGAACCCGCTTAAAAAGGTGCTGAAAAGCTGGCAAAATCCCATTAAGCCGCTGTTATAAAGCTTACAGGGTATAATAAAAATATTGATGCTTCCTGCATAAAGAGTTGCTCCTAAAAGTGCCCACAGCAGGCGTTCCAGCTCATGTTTTTTTTCAGCCAGGGTCATAGAAGATAATCCGGACATGACAGCTTTACCTCGTTTCCTGTTATTAATAAAGTCTAACCAGCGAAAATAATTATATAACAGTGGAAAAGAAGAATAAAGAAAAATGTTTATAAATCTTTAAGAAAAGTAGAAAATATTTCACAGCAAGGATATTGATTTCTTTTTCATGGGAACATATAATGTACTCTGTGAGTGTATACGCAAATTCAGATCCAGAAGGTTTTCGGAAGGAATTTTAACGCTCAAGTGAAAAAAACGGAGGAAAAAATGGATAATAATAGAGATCATTTTGAGGGGAATCAAAATGGAAACAGCGGACCCGGCGGTAATAACGGTAGGAATCCCAATAATCAGGGAAATTCAGGACAGGATCCCAGAAAACAGAACCTGATGATTTTTTTAATTGCAACCTTAATCAGTCTGGTACTGATGAGCTATTTTATGAAGAGCATCAACGGGGCCACCAGCAAAGAGGTTCCTTATAACGAATTTGTGCAGATGGTTGAGGCCGGTGAGGTAAAGAGTGTTTACATTTCCTCAGACCGGATTCAGATTATACCGATAGAAGAGGAAACACAGAACAGATACTCTTCCATGGGACTTTTTGTGAATCAGAGGATTACCTACTATACGGGAAAAGCGGAGGATGATACTGCATTAACGGCAAGATTATTGGAAGCGGGAGTAGAAATTAATCCGGAAATACCGGACAGCTCCAATATGATTCTTTCTTTTCTGTTCACCTATATTTTCCCATTGCTACTGATTTGGGGAATTTTAGGCTTTGCCATGAAGAGAATGTCCAAGGGCGGAGGCCCTATGGGTGTGGGAAAAAGCAATGCCAAGGTCTATGTACAGAAGGAAACGGGAGTGACCTTTAAGGATGTAGCCGGTGAAGATGAGGCAAAGGAATCTCTGCAAGAGGTGGTTGACTTCCTGCATAATCCAGGAAAATATGCTTCCATCGGAGCAAAGCTGCCTAAGGGAGCCTTGCTGGTAGGGCCTCCCGGAACAGGTAAAACCCTGCTGGCCAAGGCAGTTGCAGGTGAGGCTCATGTGCCCTTCTTTTCACTGACCGGCTCCGACTTCATCGAGCTGTATGTGGGTGTGGGTGCCTCCCGTGTAAGAGACCTGTTCAGAGAAGCCTCCAAGAATGCACCCTGTATCGTCTTCATTGATGAGATTGATGCCATCGGAAGAAGCCGTGATTCCAAATATGGCGGAGGAAATGAAGAAAGAGAGCAGACCCTGAATCAGCTGCTGTCAGAAATGGATGGATTTGACACCTCTAAGGGTATTTTGATTTTGGGGGCAACCAACCGCCCGGAAATTTTGGATAAGGCACTTTTAAGACCGGGACGTTTTGACAGAAGAATTATAGTGGATAAGCCGGATTTAAAAGGACGTGTGGCAATCCTCAAGGTACATGCCAAGGGAGTGAAGATGGATGAAACCGTGGATTTTGATGCCATAGCTCTTGCTACCAGTGGCGCAGTAGGCTCTGACCTGGCCAATATGATTAACGAAGCGGCAATCAATGCGGTAAAGGAAAAAAGAGAGTACGTTTCCCAGAAGGATTTATTCGATGCTGTAGAGCAGGTACTGGTGGGGAAAGAGAAAAAAGACCGTATCATGAGTAAGGAGGAAAGAAAAATTGTTTCTTATCATGAGGTAGGCCATGCATTAATCAGTGCTTTGCAGAAAAATTCCGAGCCGGTGCAAAAGATTACCATCGTACCCCGTACCATGGGCGCTTTGGGATATGTTATGCATGTTCCCGAGGAGGAAAAGTATTTAAATACCGAGGCGGAGCTTCGGGAACGTCTGGTCAGTATTTTCGGCGGACGTGCAGCTGAGGAGCTGGTATTCGATACCGTAACCACAGGAGCCGCCAATGATATTGAGAAGGCAACGGACATTGCTAAAGCCATGGTTACGCAATACGGTATGAGTAAACGCTTTGGTCTTATGGGACTGGCCACGGTACAGAGCAGATATCTGGATGGCACTGCCACGCTTAACTGCAGTGATGTGACGGCAGCTGCAGTAGATGAAGAGGTTAGAAAGCTTTTGGAAGAAAGCTATGAAAAGGCAAAGGCGCTTCTTAGTGACAACCGGGAGGTAATGGATAAGCTGGCAGAGTTTTTAATCGAAAAGGAAACCATAACCGGTAAGGAATTTATGAAAATATTCCGGGAAATCAAGGGGATTGAGGAGCCTCAGGAGGAGAAGGAAAACGAGCCTGAAAAACCGGAACAGAGCAAAGCCGATGAACCGGCAGAATCTTCCACAGAGGATTTTTTTGGGTCAAATAAAGAAATCGATGATTTTTTCAAGGTACCTGATTGGGGTAAAGAGCAGGACAAAGACCGGGATAAGGAGCAGGAAGAAGGGCAGAGTATTCGGACCGGGCAGAACAGTCAGAATGACCGTGGTAACTACAGCAACGTGGATATAGATTGGACGTAGAGAGATTACTGCCGAAAGTGATAAAGCTTTCGGCGGTTTTTCCGTATGGAGAGAGGAAGCTTATGGAAGCCAAATTTGATATACAGGAAGAATTGAAGAAGCTGCCGAATAAGCCCGGGGTGTATCTGATGCATGATCAGGATGATCAGATTATCTATGTGGGAAAAGCCATCATTCTAAAAAACCGTGTGCGCTCTTATTTTAGGGAAAATGCCGGCCACAGTCCTAAAATTGCCCGGATGGTCAGTCTGATTGCCCGCTTTGAATATATTGTGACGGACTCTGAGCTGGAGGCTCTGGTACTGGAAAATAACCTGATAAAAGAGCACAGACCCAAATACAATACCATGCTTAAGGACGATAAGACCTATCCTTATATTAAGGTAACGGTATCAGAAACCTATCCCAGAGTGCTGTTTTCCCGGGAAATGAAAAAGGATAAATCCAGGTATTTCGGGCCCTTTACCAGTGCGGGGGCCGTTAAGGACACCATTGAGCTGATGAACAGGCTGTATAAGCTGAGAACCTGTAACCGGAACCTTCCCAGAGACTGCGGAAAAGAACGTCCCTGTCTAAACTATCATATCCACCAGTGTGATGCGCCCTGCCAGGAGTGGATTTCTCCGGAAGAATACAGAAAACAGGTGGATAAAGCCCTGGAGTTTTTAAATGGAAACTATGGCAGGATATTAAAGGAGCTGCAGGAAAAAATGGAAGCAGCATCCCAGGCCATGGATTTTGAAACAGCAATTACCTATCGGGACCTGTACCAGAGCGTAAAGCAGGTTGCCCAGAAACAGAAAATTACAGATTCCGAGGGTGAGGACAGAGATGTTATTGCTCTTAGTAAGGATGCAGAGGATGCAGTGGTACAGGTATTCTTTGTCCGGGGCGGAAAGCTGATTGGCAGAGAGCATTTTTATATGACAAATGTGTCGGAAAATACAGATTCACAGATTATGACCAGCTTTGTCAAGCAGTTTTATGCCGGAACACCTTTTATTCCCAGAGAGCTTCTTCTCCAAACGGCAATCCTGGAGGAGGAGGTTATCCGGCAGTGGCTTAGTGAACGCAGGGGAGCAAAGGTATATTTGAGAGTTCCCAAAAAAGGCAGTAAGGAAAAGCTGGTGGAGCTGGCTGCCCGAAATGCGGCATTGGTGCTTTCCCAGGACAGAGAAAAAATAAAGAGAGAGGAAGGTCGTACCATAGGAGCGGTTAAGGAGCTGGCAGAGCTTTTGGGTATAGAGAGAATTGTGCGTATGGAGGCCTTCGATATTTCCAATATCAGCGGCTTTGAAAATGTAGGCTCCATGGTGGTTTATGAAAAAGGGAAGCCCAAAAAGAGTGACTACCGTAAATTCAAAATAAGGTCGGTTTCCGGACCGGATGATTATGGCTGTATGAAAGAGGTACTGACCAGGCGATTTTTGCATGGAATAGAAGAAGGACGGACTCTTAAGGAAAAGGGGATGGAGGAAAGGTTTGGCAGTTTTACCCGCTTTCCCGATCTGCTTTTAATGGACGGGGGAAAGGGACAGGTAAATATTGCCCTTAAGGTACTGGAGGAATTAAAGCTTTCCATTCCCGTCTGCGGTATGGTGAAGGATGACCATCACCGGACAAGAGGACTGTATTATCAGAACGAAGAAATTTATCTGGAAAAAAACAGTGAGGGCTTCAAGCTGCTGACCAGGATACAGGATGAGGCTCACCGATTTGCCATTGAATACCATCGCTCCTTAAGGAGTAAGGAACAGGTTCACTCTGTACTGGATGATATTCCGGGAGTGGGGGCTGCAAGACGCAAGGCTTTGATGAGGGCCTTTAAAAATATAGGGGACATCAGGGAGGCAGGAGTGGAAGAGCTTTCGGCCATTCCCGGTATTCCTCTGTCGGTTGCGAAAGATATCTATTCTTTTTTTCATGAATCTGTGATAAGATAAAACAAAATCAAGCTGATAGGCTGGGGGAAACGGAGGGATTTTATGGCAACAGTAAGTTTAACTGCTATTATCGAGAAAATGAAGCTGGAGAATTTAACACCGGAAATTTCGGTAAAAGGAATTGAAATCACTCAACCGGACATCAATCGTCCTGCTTTGCAGCTGGCCGGATACTTTGAACATTATGATGCCTGCCGTCTTCAGATTATCGGTTTCGTAGAATATACGTATCTGGAGGGAATGACCAGGGAGTGTAAGGAGGAGATTTATGAAAAGCTTCTCTCCTATCCCATTCCCTGCTTTGTATTCTGCCGGGAGCTTAAACCCGATGCCTTATTTTTGGAAAAAGCAGTAGAGAGAGAGATACCTATTTTAATGACGAAAAAGTCCACTTCGGCCTTTACTGCTGAAATCATCCGCTGGCTGAATGTAAAGCTGGCACCCTGTATTTCCGTACACGGAGTTCTGGTGGACGTTTACGGTGAGGGTGTGCTGATTACCGGCGAAAGCGGAATCGGAAAGTCCGAAGCGGCATTGGAGCTGATTAAAAGAGGACATCGTCTGGTTACCGATGATGTGGTGGAAATCCGCAAGGTAAGCGACGATACCCTTATTGGAACGGCGCCGGATATTACCAAGCATTTTATTGAGCTGAGAGGCATTGGAATTGTAGATGTAAAAACATTGTTTGGTGTATCCTGCGTAAAGGATACACAGAATATTGATCTGGTTATCCGCCTGGAGGATTGGGATAAGGATAAGGAGTACGATCGTCTGGGATTAGAGGAAAATTATACGGAGTATCTGGGAAATAAAATTGTATGCCACAATATTCCCATTCGTCCGGGGCGAAATCTGGCCGTTATCTGTGAGACGGCAGCCGTAAATCACCGTCAGAAAAAAATGGGATATAATGCTGCCCAGGAGCTTTATACCCGTGTACAGCGGTCTCTTTCAAAAGGCCGGGGTGAAGAATAAGGAATATTTTTCTGAAAAAGATGTATGATGGAATAACAGGAAAAAGCATGTGCTCATGGAAGGCTTCCATGAGCACGCTTTCATAGAAAGTAGCAGGAGCTTTTCATGAATATTGAAGCATTTTTATCCTTTCTGGAAACCATTATGACAAAAGAGGATATCAGACGAAAAGAGCTGATGAGTGCCCATACCTCTTTTCGGGTAGGGGGGCCGGCAGAGGTTTTTATTCGTGTGTCGAACAGGACACAGCTGGAGCAGATTATCCCCCGTCTGTATAGGTGCAACCTGCCTTATTTTATTCTGGGAAAGGGCAGCAACCTTTTGGTTTCAGATCAAGGCTATGAGGGAGTGGTTCTCTCTTTGGGTGAAGAATTTAAGAAAATAGAGGTTTCAGGCCAACGGATAAGGGTCGGCGCGGCTGCCCTTTTAAGTGAAACGGCTATGGCCGCTTTGAAGAACTCCCTGAGCGGTTTGGAGTTTGCCTCCGGTATTCCCGGCAGTGTAGGCGGTGGAGTGGTGATGAATGCCGGAGCCTATGGAAGCGAACTGGCTCATGTGGTGTATGGAGTAAATGCCATGACAGAGACGGGGGAAATTCTGTTTCTCAGTAAAGAAGAGCTGGAGCTTGGCTATCGAACCAGTATTTTCAAGAAAAAACCTTATATTGTCCTGGAAGTCATTCTGGAGCTTCAAAAGGGAAAGGAAGAAGAGATTCGTTCAAAGATGCGGGAATTGAATCAGCAAAGGCGTCAGAAGCAGCCTCTGGAATACCCCAGTGCAGGCAGTACCTTTAAACGTCCGGAGGGATATTTTGCCGGAAAGCTGATTATGGATGCAGGTTTACGGGGCTTCTCCATAGGCGGGGCACAGGTCTCGGAAAAGCATTGCGGCTTTGTCATTAACCAGAATCAGGCAACGGCAGCGGATATTCGTAAGCTGATGAAAGCAATTCAGTCCAGAGTAAAAGAAAATTCCGGGGTACAGCTGGAGCCGGAGGTGATTTTTTTGGGATATAAGGGAGAAAAGCTCTGATAAAGGCCGCTGAAGCGGTAAAGGAAGGTACCATGAGATTTGTAATTGTTACGGGAATGAGCGGCGGGGGAAAGAGTACCGCCTTGAAAATGCTGGAGGATATGGGATTTTATTGTGTGGATAATCTGCCCGTACCTCTGATTGAAAAATTTGCAGAATTAATCTTTACCCCTAATACTGAGCTGGAGAAGGTAGCGCTGGGACTGGATGTAAGGGGAGGAATGGATTTTGCCCATTCAGAGAAGATACTGGAGAGTCTTAAACAGGAAGGATATGTTTTTGAGATTCTGTTTATGGATGCCAATGATGCTGTTCTGGTAAAGCGCTACAAGGAAACCAGACGGCTGCATCCTCTGGCAACCCAGGAGGATTCCCGAATTGAATCAGGAATCAGAAAGGAAAGAGAGATTCTTTCCAGCATCAAAAAGAAAGCAGATTATGTACTGGATACCTCTAAGCTTCTTACCAGGGAGCTGAAGGAGGAGCTGGATCGGATTTTCATTCAGAATGAGGAGTATAACAGCCTGATGGTGAATATTCTTTCCTTTGGCTTTAAAAACGGGATCCCGGCAGATGCGGATTTGGTCTTTGATGTACGTTTTCTGCCAAATCCCTTTTATATTGATGAATTAAAGCATATTACAGGCAATGATCCGGCAGTTCAGAATTATGTAATGGGCTTTCCCCAGGCAGGGATTTTTCTGGAAAAGCTGATGGACATGCTTACCTTTCTGTTGCCGGGCTACATTAAGGAAGGAAAGTATCAGCTGGTGATTGCCATTGGATGTACCGGAGGACAGCACCGGAGTGTCACTCTGGCGAATGCCCTCTATCAGGAAATGAAGGATAAGGGAAATTATGGGCTCTCCATAAGCCATAGGGATATTAAGGAATAGAAAGGAAAGGCCAGATGTCCTTTTCATCACAGGTTAAAGAAGAACTGGAAAAGCATATCAGTCCGGGAAGGCATTGTCAGATTGCGGAAATGGCTGCGATTCTGCATTTTTGCGGACGTCTCACAAGAGGGGAAAAAAACAGACTTCAGCTGCAGATTACAACAGAAAACGTTTCTGTAGCCAGAAAATGCTTTACAATACTGGATAAAACATTTAATATAGAGACATTGAATCAGCAACAGGAATGCTTCCATAATCGGAAAAATGCAGTATATACGATTGTCCTCGAGAAAGAACAGGATATTCTTTCCCTGTTTCAGGGGATTAAGCTGATTGACAGCAAGGGAGTACTGCATGAGCTGAAGGATAGGGCAAACCCGTTAATTTTGAAGCAAAGCTGTTGTCAGAGGGCCTTTTTGCGGGGGGCTTTTTTATCCATCGGTTCTATGGTTAAAATCATAGGACGATCATTGGCTAAGTCT
>JBJELS010000134.1:0-2497 GCA_051879275.1 Lachnospiraceae bacterium | reverse complement strand
CCCCTCCAGTGGGGCTGTTCCGATCCTGGACACCCCACTGCTCCTACCTTTTTCCATCTCCAGTGGGGCTGTTCCGACCCTGGACACCCCACTGCTCCTACCTTTTTCCATCTCCAGTGGGGCTGTTTCGACCCTGGACACCCCACTGCTCCTACCTTTTTCCCTCTCCAGTGGGGCTGTCTCGACCCTGGACACCCCACTGGAGGGGAAGCATGGAAAGCAAGAATGAGCCGTCCTAATTCAGGACGGCTCATAGCAAAAAAGCATCATTATTCAAAGTGGGGAATTGCCTTGGCGAGAAACTGAAGCTCTCCCGGGCCTGTTATGCAGGCTCCACAACCACCAGAAGCTCTCCGGATTTAACTGACTGTCCGGGATTAATCAAAACCTCCTTAATCTTTCCGGCAATAGGAGCAACTACACTGGTTTCCATCTTCATAGCCTCTATAACCGCCAGAACCTGGTTCACCTCTACCGTATCTCCTACCTTTACATTAACCTTGCTTACTGAGCCTGGAATGGAGGTTCCCACCTCTCCTTCCACATCAGGGTCTGCCATACGGGCAAAGACAACGGTTCCGCTCAAGGACTTATCCAGCACCTTAACGTCACGGCGGATACCATTTAACTCGAAGCTGACGGTACGCATACCCTCTTCATCCGCTTCTCCCTTACCAATATATTTAATCACCAAAGTTTTACCATCTTCAATGTTAACCTTGTTGGTTTCTCCTACAGCCAGACCGTGGAAGAATACATGGCTTCCCAGACGCACGATATAACCGTACTCCTCTCTCTTCTTAAAGTAGTCTTCCACTACCTTAGGATAGAGAATATAGCTTAAAACGTCTCTGTTGGTAGGTTCTTCCACAAACTTCTTCAGATGCTCTCTTGCCGCTTCAAGGTCAGCAGGAGGCAGCAGCTCTCCGGGCCGGCAGGTAATTGGCTCTTTACCCTTTAACACTACCTTTTGCAATTCCTTAGGGAAGCCCCATGCAGGCTGACCCATCATTCCCTCAAAGTAGCTTACCACAGAATCGGGGAAGGCCAGGGTTGCACCACGCTCCACAATATTCTCCGGAGTCAGGTCATTTTGCACCATAAAGATAGCCATATCCCCCACCATCTTAGAGGAAGGAGTAACCTTCACAATATCTCCCAGCATCTGGTTTACGGTACAGAACATTTCCCGTACTTCATCAAAACGGTGACCCAGTCCCAGACTCTCCACCTGAGGACGAAGGTTAGAATACTGTCCTCCGGGAATTTCATAGCGGTAAATGTCGGTAAGCGGTGCCTTTAAGTCGGACTCAAATACATCATAACGCTTACGCACATCCTCCCAATACTCGCTCAATCTTTCCAGCTTGGTAATGGCAAAGCCCGGGTCTCTTTCGGTTCCTGCCAGTGCAGTCTGTACGGAGTTGATGGATGGCTGGCTGGTCAAAGAAGACATACTGGAAATTGCACAGTCCACGATATCCACTCCTGCCTCTGCTGCCATCAAATAGGTAGCCACAGCATTTCCGCTGGTATCGTGGGTATGCAGATGAATAGGACAGCCCACCTCTTCCTTCAGAGCCTTTACCAGCTTTTTGGCCGCATAAGGCTTTAAAAGACCGGACATATCCTTGATTGCGATGGTATTGGCACCACGCTTCTCCAGCTCCTTTGCCATGTTGACGTAGTAATTCAGTGTATATTTATCCCTCTTGGGATCCAAAATATCACCGGTATAGCACATAGCCGCTTCTGCCAGCTTACCGCAGTTTCTTACTTCATCCAACGCAATTTCCATACCCGGAATCCAGTTTAAGGAATCGAATACACGGAAAATATCGATACCGCTCTTTGCTGCTTCCCGAACAAATTCTCGGATTACGTTATCCGGATAGTTAGAATAGCCTACAGCATTTGCTCCTCTTAACAGCATCTGGAAAGGAATATTGGGAATATTTCTTCTCAGCCAGTCCAGTCTCTCCCAGGGGTCTTCATGAAGGAAGCGATAAGCTACGTCAAAGGTAGCCCCACCCCACATTTCCAAAGAGAAGCAGGGATGGAGAATCTGGGCCATAGCCTCACTTCCCTTCACCATATCTCTGGTTCGTACACGGGTAGCCAGCAGGGACTGATGGGCATCACGCATGGTAGTATCGGTAATGAACAGCTTCTTCTCATTCAAAATATGCTTTGCCACTGCCTCAGGGCCTTTTTCATCCAAAAGCTGCTTCAGGCCCGGTGTAGGAGGTGTATCCTCCAAAGGCACGAACCTGGGGGTATCGTACATTTTTGCTCCCGCAGTGGGATCATTAACCACGATATTACCGATGTATTTCAAAATCTTATTTGCTCTGTCCTTAGAATCATCCAGCTGGAAGAGCTCAGGGGTCTCGTCAATAAACTTGGTATGGCAGCGCCCTTCTAAAAAGACGGGATTCTGAAGAATCTTACCTAAAAAGGCTATGTTGGTCTTCACCCCTCGAACACGCATTTCCGT
>JBJELS010000133.1:0-11914 GCA_051879275.1 Lachnospiraceae bacterium | reverse complement strand
TCTGCTGTCCTTCAGCTTGTCCACATATCTATCTAAACGATCAAATATCGGAAAGTGCACAAATAACCTCTTGTCCCGACAGGCTACGTCCTGTCCTTCTCTTCCCAGACGATAGTAATAAAGATACTCGGGAACACAAACAGCACTTTTTGCAGCAAAAATTGCTTCAACCCGAAAAGGCAGATCATCAAACCGCTTTATTTCTTCATAAAATCTGATCTCAGCCTGCTGGAGAATTTCCTTTTTATATATGCATCTCCATAGCGCCACTCTTGTTTTGACCGTAAGCAGCTGCACCTTATCTGCCCTATAGGTTCCTTCCCGATAAAGCTCGCTCAGGCAATCGTTCAGCACCGGTACAACTGCACCAGTATCTTCATTATACTCAGCGTATCCACAATAGGCCAGATCATAATCTCCCATAAGTGCACGACCGAGCAATCTGCAAAACATGGTTTCCTCAACAAAATCATCTGAATCTACAAAACCAATGTATCTGCCTCTGGCTTCTTCCAGTCCTCGGTTTCTTGCAGAAGCACAGCCACCGTTAACTTTATTGATTAGACGAATTCTATGGTCCTGCTTAGCATAATCACTGATAATCTCTTCCGAATTGTCCGTACTGCCATCATTAACAAACAAATATTCTACATAAGGCGCCTTCCATTTGATCAATGATTCAATACATTGGGGCAAATATTTGGCCACATTATATACCGGAATGACTATAGACAATTCAATATCTGTCTTAGCTCTGTACCAAAACAAAATTTCACAGGCACCTCTGTCCGGTGTCACCTCTTCTGGCTGCAACCCTTTATCCCGCTCTATGTAAATAAAGGCAGTCCTATTCCTGTAGTCCTCCCACAGAGAAAAATAGTCTTCGTCTTTTTCTATTTTCCCAATTAAATATTTACACTCTGTAACTGGCAAAGAAAGCAGCTGTTTACTGCAATGAACATCAAATATAATCATATCTATGTCACCACCTTCCGGCAACTGACGATATATCTTCTGTCCTTTTTTCGTATGCTTCAGCCAGGCTTCCAGTTCTTCAAATTCTTCTGTGGAGGCCAGCAACAGGATACTCCTAACATTCTGTATCTGAGATAAATAATTCTTAATCTGCTGCACATTTTCCTCTCATTCTGCTGCTTTAGCAGCATATAATCACATAGCCCTTGTGCATCAGCACAAATCCCGATTGAAAGAAAGTAATTCCTTCAACCTTCTTCCTACGTGTTTTCATGCCACCCTCTCCCTGGCCTTAAGTAATCCTTTGATCATTTTTTCACCCACATCCTGATAAAAATAATCATAGAAAATCCAAGACAGAGGCCTGATCCTGATTGCTGTTACGAATAGCTGATACTGTCTCGCATCAGCCTTTGAATAACCTGCTCTGGTTCCTTTTTTTAAGGCCTGGTAGAATCGTTTTGGTATCTTTCTAAAAAAGGCATTCAGCTCTCTGACTAATTCCTGGCGTATTCCCTTTTCTGACATTCTGATACACCATATGGAAAATCGTACAATTACCCTCATGGAAGCAAATTCCAAGTCACTTCGTCTCTCCTCGGAAACATAATCCAGTAAATCAGTAAACACCGTCAAAATGTCCAGTCTTTCCCGACCTCTCTGACTGGTAATCTGCCCGGTCGAACCGATTCTGTAGTAAAATCCTACTTCTTTTATTCCCATGCAAGCCTTGCATTGAGAAAGGAGGTAAAAATGAGGAAATACGTCTTCCCATTTAATTTGCTCACGAAAACTAAAGTTTACTCTCCTGATAAAATCTCTATGGAGTATTTTTCGGCATTGATTTACTTCCAATTGATAAACCTTAGGATACAACTCCGGGTTTATAATCTTCCCCGAGTAATCAAATATTTGTTCGAACAGCTCCCGATCATACCAGTCTCGTGTAATTCGACTTCCTTCATGATAAATAACCGGAAGAATCATAATCATCTCAGCCCGATTTTTCTCTGCATAGCCCAGCAAACATTCCACGTATTCCGGCATAAGCCAGTCATCGCTGTCAAGAAAGGAGACATATTCTGTTGCAGCCAACTCCATTCCACGATTTCTTGCTCCACCAAGTCCTCTGTTATCCTGGTAAATATAAGTGATTTTTTCAGGATGCTGTGCGGCATAATCCTTACAGATTCTTTCTGTTCCGTCGCTGGAACCGTCATTTACAATAATTATTCTATATCTCTGATCGGTCTGATTAAGAATACTCTCAATCGTCCTTGCTACAGTTCGCTCTGCCTGATACGCCGGTATGATGAACGTTATCTCCATATTCTATCCTTCTTACATGATATTGTGTATCCGATAATATCTTTCGATTAGCTGCTATTAAATCAGACACCAGCCCAATCATAAAGGTCAAAAATCCAACAATAATCAAAGTACAGGCCAGAATCAAAGACTGTATGTGCCCATATCCTCTTCCCAAAGCAATCAAGACAAGAAATCGTAGGCCAATGCCTATTCCTATAAGAAGAGGGGGAATGGATACATAGGTAAAAACCTTCAATGGCTGATACATCATATAGGCACGTAAAATAATCACCATGGATTTTTTTACATAAGACCATATACCGTTAAACAATCGGGAAGAACGCAGCTCCGGATTGGTCCGAATCGGCACGCTGGTAATTGCAATTTTATCCCTTCCCGCCTGTACGATTGTTTCCAGGGTATAGGTATAGTCGTTAATCACATTAATGTGTAAAGCAGCCTCTCTGGTCATGGCACGAAAGCCACTGGGGGCATCCTGAATACTGGTATTGGAAGCCTTCCTCACTGCCCAGCTTCCAAAATGCTGCAATTTCTTTTTCAGATAAGAGAAATGTTCCGTTTCATCAATAGGCCTAGCTCCCACCACCATATCTGCTTCCCCATCCAGGATAGGCTGAATCAGCCGCCTGATATCTTCCGCCCGATATTGATTATCTGCATCTGTATTCACAATAATATCTGCCCCATTTCTGAGACAGCCGTCAAGACCTGCCATAAATCCTCTTGCAAGCCCCTTATTCTGAGTAAAACTAATAATATGATCAACTCCCCATTGCTTTGCAACTTCCAGGGTTCCATCTTTGCTGCCATCGTCAACAATCAGATATTCAATACAATCTATTCCCTCAATCTTCTTGGGCAAATCATTCAGGGTAACCTCTAAGGTTTCCGCCTCATTATAGCAAGGAATTTGGATAATCAATTTCATCGTTAGTACTTCCCTCTTTATTAATAATTACTGTTTTTTCAATTGTAATACAGACAGAATATATTGTACTCCTTACAATATTTATATTTTCCTGAAAGTGCCTCTCGATATTGACCATCTTTGTGGGCAATCAGAATGGTATCCTCCACAGCTCTGTTATCCAATTCCTCTCTGGAAATCACTCTAATCGAACGTTCTCTAAGCTGCATCTGAATCACATCAATCCATTGTGTTCTTCCCTCATCAAGGTAAAGAACCTCTGTTTCCGAGGGGAAATCTTCCATAATCTTCTCCCCCATATATAATTCATAACGCATATACTCGTTCACCGGGTAAATGTACATACGGCTGGCATATAACCCAAGGGCTATTTCCATTCCCAGTAAAACTCCCAGAAGCCACACCATCCCTTTATTTTTTTTCTTTATATACACTATATATATAAAGAAGGAAACAACAAAAAGTAAAACACTTCCTATTATCCATACTTGAAGAATAAATAATCCGGGATCCACTTCACCGGTTCCAATCAAATAGCTGACTCCCACAGACATATAGCCTCGAACCATGGTTGGTTCTTCACCTGCAAATGTAATGAGACAGATCATGGAGAAAACTGTATGAAGCATCCATGCCGCCATCACTGTCATCGGCAATCTGCGCAGCTTATACATTTGACACAGGCCAGCAACCATAATTACCGGAAGGATAAATTCACTATATCTCCCATAAATGATCCAATCCAAATCTGTTGTCTGGATGCTGTATATGCTGCCAATCATAACCTCCCCGATGACAGCCAGCATAAGAAAAATCCCCCAGAAAATTCTCCCATCCAGACTTTCCTGATTTCTCAGCCCCCGTATCAGCCTTATGACTTGTCTGAAGCACCAGAACATCCCAAAGTAAAATAATCCCATGCTGGCCGCACCGAGATATAAAATCTTTCCTGAAACGTTCTTGAACAACTGCAAAATCCCCTCAGCACTCAAAATAAATCTTATTTTGTCGAGCTGTCCGCCAAACTCATTATTCTTCAGCAAATCCTCTCCGGAGCCACTATATACACTTTGTCGAACGATATCCTTTAATAAAAAGGCAGCAACCAGAACAACTACTAACGCTGCTGCAAGCATTAGAATCTTCTTTCTGTTACCGGAGCTGCAAATCCCCCATACGGCAATGGTCAGCCCACAGGCAATCACCACTCCTACGGAACGCATATGAACGACAAAGCTATAACCCAGGGCAAGCGCCAGGAATATTGCTACATAGATTCTCGGTTTTTCCATGAAAAGCAAAAAGAGCCATGCAATCAGTACAAAAAGAAACGTCAGCAATGCCTCTGTGGCCGTAAATTGCATATAGAATATCCATGCAGGATAAAATACGGCTATTCCGGCAAAAAAGATATGCCTTCTTCCATTCTTATGCGAAGAAATATCCCGTGAAATTATTTGTAACAAAAAAAAGGCAGCACACATGAGAATCATGTTTACCGCAATCGCCATACGGTAAGCTGTCAAAGAACTAGAAGCAATTTTCAAGATTGGCAGAAGAATAAAACTGTACCCATAGGAATAGAAAGAACCTAATCCCGACACTTCTCGCCAATCCCAGCCCAGCGCTGTAGCCGCTGTAGACCAGTACCCAAATTCATCAGGATAGAGAAAAAACACATAGATTCGTTCTATACTATATAAAAAAACACTGACCAGAAGCAGTAATATTATAATTCTATATATTTGTTTTTCTTTAATAAGCCTTTTCATTTCCGTAGTTTATTCCAGAAAAAAGAAGCGACAAAAACTTGCCGCTTCCTTTTATTGGCATTTGTCAATATTAGAATTTAATCAATGCGATTGCAGAACGTCCTGCGGGTAAGGTAACAGTAATGATGCTGTCATCAGGGTTGGTATCTTTGATTACAGTAACTACTCCACCTTCTTTTACACAAATCACACCATAAGATGCGCCTGCCTGTAAGCTTGCTGCAGGAATGCTGAATGCAGCATCAACGCCTGCTCCGCCCTCTAACAGACTGTATACACCCTTATTCATTGCTCCAAGCTCAAAGTTAATATAACCAATTGATGTTGCACCATAAGCAGTTGCAGCAGCATCTAAGCTAGCCTTTGCCAGGTTACTCTTCTTGGTATCCATGTCATAAGCCTTAACGTAAGGTCTTGCTCCGGCTTCTAAATTGTAGTTAGCTGCCAGGGTATTAAGGTTAGTAGTGGTGGCAACATTGATTCCCTTCTCTAAAAGGAATACGCCGCCAACAGTAGAACGAATACCTGCTACAGTAGAGGTCTCTCTTACATTAGGGAATGCTACAGTAGTTGCCTCCTCAGCTGTTGCCTCAGCAACAGGTGCAACCGTCCCACGTTCAGTTGCTGATACTCCAATGCCGGGTGCTAAAACAAGGCTCAATGCCAATGCACCGCAAAGCATTCTTTTGATGATGTTTGCTTTCATCTTTTTTCTCCTCCTATGTATCATCATATTTTTTAATATCACTCATACTTTGAGTGTTATCTTAGTGTATAATAACACTTATCCTTGTCTTTGTCCACTGTTTTTTACAGATTTTACTCATGGTAATTCCGCAATTTCCAGCGTTGAACATACCACATTCTTTCACCGACGGCCGGTTTAAATGATGGCTACTCTCCCACTGCCATGGCTTTTATGGAATTTAATCCTTTTTTCACCGCAGGAATGGAAATCAGAATAATGGTCAAAATCGCTTCCGGCAAAATATAAGACAGATTATAAAGTGTAGATGCCCAGACTGCAGCCGCATTACCCTGAAAACTGCCTACATATTCTGTATAAAAAATCAATCCTGAAACCATGTGCCAGAAAAACCTTCCGAAAACACCTATTATGTATCCCGAAAGAAGGCCGTTTTTCTTATCCTTAAAAAACCCGGACAATCCCAATGCCCCAAAAGCCAACGGATAATCCAGAATTACCTGGGCCGGATGTACCACATAGGGACCCACAATAAACTGCAGGATTCCATAAGCCACTGCTGCTATAATTCCTACTGTAGGACCATACCAGTAACCGATCAGGCTGACTACCAGCATACTAAACAGGGTCACACTTCCCCCGTTAGGCAGTGAAGGCAGCTTGATTACCGTACTGATTACGGTTGCCAGTGCAATAGCCATTGCTGCAAATACAATTTGTCTTGTCGTAATCTTCTTTGTTTCTTTTGTCATAAAAAAACCTCCCTGATGCCAGTGGGAGGAAGCCTGATTCGCTGATTGCAGCCTTAATGACTGCGTTTTCTGCCATAATCGCTTCCTTACGCCGGTATTATCCGGTTCAAGTAATAAGGGTCTTCGTCCCAAAGGACTCTCTCAGCTAACGCTCCCCTAGCATGTAATTCCTTCAGAGGCAGAAATTTTTTTGCCCCTGAATCCGTTTTCAGTTAACACTACCAACATTAATACCTTACTTCTTTTTTGTCAAGGGTATCTTTTCACGGACAGCTAATCACCTTTCCCAATGCAAAGGAATAGAGAAGCTTCTCCTTCACCGGCTTGCCGGTAAGCTGCTCTAGGGCTTTTTGATAATAGCCCAGCTGACTGCTGTAGCGCCTGATCAGTTCCTCTCCTTGACTGATTCGGTCTGTTTTATAATCGACCAGAATCAGCTCTCCCTTTTCTTCAAAAAAAGCATCAATAATTCCCTGTATCAACACCTTTTGCGTATCCGGAAAGCGTTCGTCCAACAGTGAGGCCGGCAGTCCCAATACGAAGGGCTTTTCTTTAAATAACAATTGATTTTTATCTGCTTCTTTCATTCTGTCCGCCAGAAAAGAGGACAAAAAGGGTTCCATTCTTTTTTTCTGTATCAGAGGCAGATAGGCAGGATCCAGTATTCCTCTTCTTTCATATCCCTGCATTTCTTCATAAAGGCTATCCCAGTCCGACAGACGGCTGAAGTCCATCAGCTCCAATACCCTGTGATAAGCCGTACCTCGTGTGGTAGGGGCTACGCTTTTTTCTTTTTCCATAAACCTGGGGATATAGGGGATGATTTCCTCCTCTGCAAACAGCTCCTCAGGGCCTTCACCGCTTTCTTCTGCAAGCTGCATGGACTTCTTCTTCAGCTCTGAGACTGTGGTTTTCGCATATAAGCCCTGTAATTGGGGGTGATGATAGGTAAAGGACAGAGTTTCTTTTAAATTGGCTAAAAGGTTATTATCAGCCCCTGTCTTTTCCTTTCTCATTTCACGACTCAGCCTTTCCTCCAGCTCCATGCGCATAAGCTCGCTTTGAACAGCCCTCCCCTTTTCCTTCGTTTCTTCCTTCTTCTCATCCCAGGGGATTACCTTAATGGAAGGATGGGAATGCCAAATTGCCGCCAAAAGATAATCCAGATAAGAATTTCCATGACTCAAAACAAAAAAGGGCAGTCTGCCTTCCCCATATTCCCCAGAGGAAGAATTTAATAACAGTTGCTTCTCATACTTTTCCATCTCTACCAATCCGGTCATTATTAGCTTTTCCTTAGCTCTGGTCATGGCCACATAAAGTACCCTCAGCTCCTCTCCCAAATTTTCCAGCTCCATTTTACGGGCAATTACGCTTTTCCTTATATCTACACTGCGGATTCGTTTTTGGGGATTCCGATACTCCAGTCCTAAGCCCAGGTCAATATCCATAATACATGCCTGCTGACTGTCTTTTTTGTTAAAGCGCTTATGAAGTCCACAGATGAAGCAGATGGGAAATTCCAACCCCTTACTTTTATGAATACTCATAATCCTGACTGCATCCTGTCCTTCGTCTCCCAATGCTGCTTCCCCCATATCTACCTCATATTTTTGCAGCTGCTCCATATAGCGAATAAAGTGAAAAAGCCCAAAATAGCTGGTCTTCTCATAGGCCTCCGCCTTCTTCATCAGCATTCTTACATTAGCTGTCTTCTGGCTTCCTCCGGGAAGAGCTGCAAAATAGTAGAGATACCCCGTTTCCTGCAAATATTCTCTGATCAGACGATGAATGGGAATAATCGCCACCTTATCCCGATATCGATTTAAGGTATGCAGAAAATCGCCTGCCTTCTCAGTCAGCTTTTCATCTGAGCTGTCCGAAGCATTGGCTGCCTGAACCAGATTATCATACAGCCGTCTCTTTCCCAGTGCCGTTATCTGACTGATTTCTTCCTTAGTAAAACGACCCAGCAGCGAGGTCATTACTCCATACAGCGGAATATCCTGGAGTGGATTATCAATTACCCGGAGAAAATTTAATACAGTCTGTACCTCTTTTGCATGAAAATATCCTGTTCTGCTGGTTAAAACTGCCGGAATCCCCACGTTGCTCAACTCCTGAAAAAAGACTTCATCCCAGCCTGTATTGCTGCGCAGCAGGATAACCACGTCATGATAACGGGCGTTTCTTAATTCTCCCGTTTCCTTATCCTGAATCTTTAATCTTCCAACCAGCTGATGAATGCGCTGTGCAACCATCTGTGCCTCAGCCTTGCGTCCATCCTTTTGGGGTCTGTCCAACAGGAGTAGCTCCGTGGTGTAATCCCCCGGCTCCACTCCTTCATCGTATTGGGCACCGGGGTAAAGAGCTTCCTTTTCGGTATAGTCAATTTTCCCGATTTCCCTGGTCATGATTTTACTGAAAATTAAATTGACACTGTCCAGTACCTGCCTTCGGCTTCTAAAATTTTGATGGAGAAGAATACACTGTTGATTGCTTTCCTCTTCCGTATAGGTATTATATTTTTCCAAAAAAATCTCCGGTCTGGCCATACGGAAACGATATATACTCTGCTTCAAGTCTCCAACCATAAAACGATTATAGTTGCCCTCCCACTCACCGGAAATACTTTGCAGAAGATATTCCTGCACCATATTGGAATCCTGATACTCATCAATCATGATTTCCTTGAAATAACTCCTGTAATCTATTGCAGTTTTACTGGGAATCCAGGTGATTTCTCCCTCTTCTCCTTCCTTCTTCCTCTCTGTCAGAATTTCCAGTGCCAAATGCTCCATATCAGAAAAATCAATCAGATTCTTTTCTCTTTTTTGTGCCAGAAAACGTTCTGAAAACTCCAGTACAGTCTGGAGTAAGATTCTCTCCACTCTTTCCAGCTCTCCCATACGCTCCTTTATTCCCCCTGGGGAGACGGAAAAATATTTTTTACCGATTCCGGTAATATCCTTCTTGACCTGATCTCGTATGGCCTTTACCGCCTCTTTCTTGGCTTCATCCACACCTTCCTGCTTTTTAGAAGAAAGGCGGACATATTTCAGTTTCTGTAACAGCTGATATTGTTCACTGTAATTCTTTTTGGAAAGAAGCTTCAAAAATTCCAGGTCCGAGGAAAGAGCCTCTTCGTAAAGAGCGGGGCCATCCTCCTGCCTGCACAGTGAAATTGCCTTTTCCAAAGCTTCACCAATCTGTCTCCATTCAAAATTGAGCGTTTTAGTCAATTCCTTTCCCCAGACTGTATCCTCTATCCCTGATTCAGGAAGATGGTAATCCTCCATATGCTGTTTCAGCCAATGCTCAGGCCAGGGACAGCTTTCACTAAATCGATGGAGAGTAATAATCAGCTCCTCCAAAGCTTTTTCCGTTCCCCCGACTGCCATGGTCTCCAGCAACAGACTGAAATCTTCTCTACTCTCCGGATTCTGAAGCTTTTCTTCAAAAAGCTCCTTTAATATATCCTGCTTAATCAGCTCCAGCTCTCCCGGATCTCCCACACGAAAACCGGGATCCAGACCAATATCATTAAAATTGTTCCGTATGACAAAGAGGCAAAAGCTGTGTATCGTAGTAATCTGAGCATGATGTACCAATGTAGCCTGACGGATAAGATGCTGATTTTCCGGCTCCTTTTCCAAACGCTTTTGAATCGCTGCATCCACCCGTTCCTTCATCTCTCCTGCTGCCGCCTCAGTGAAGGTAACCACCAGCAGTCTGTCGATATCCACGGGATGTTCTTTATCCGTAATCAGTCTGATGATTCTTTCCACCAGGACAGCCGTCTTACCACTGCCTGCGGCAGCACTGACCAAAAGATTCCGATTTCGGGATTCTATAATTCTTTTCTGACTGTGGGTAAACTCTATTGCCATTATCCCTTCCTCACTCCTTCTTCCAGCTCTTCTCTGATTTTAAGCCAGATTTCTTCTTCCTCCTCCTCTTTGGGCTGTCTCTTATCAAATCCGGGAAGTCTTTCATCAAAATTACAGATGTTTTTGAATGAACACCATGTACAGGCATCTGTATCTGCTAATTTCATCGGATTCATAGAGGCCTCTCCCTCCATGATCTGCCTTCCCAGCTCTGCTGCTTTTTTTCGGGAATAATCCAGTAAAAGGCGGATATGCTCCTGATCCAGAACTGAGGAACGGCTGCTTAGGCTGCCATCCGATTTATACTCTACGGGAATAACCTGGGATTTGCTCTCTCCACTTTGATCCAGCCCCTTCAGTACCTCCTCATTACTATTTATAACACCCGATACTTTTAATTCTTTTCTGATTTGTGTTTCAATTTCTTCCTCACTCATTCTTTCCCCTGCTTCCACCAAAGGATCTGCAATATGATAATAAAGAAATGCCCCGGGCACCACTTCCTTATCCGGATTTTTCTTTTGCTCCAGCTCCAATGCAGCATTCAGATAGACTACCAGCTGCAGCTGTAATCCCTGATAGAAGGCTGCCAGGCGAAAATCATGATTCCCCGATTTATAGTCCATTACCTTCACATACAGCCTGTCACCCTCTTCATAAGTGTCCACCCGGTCAATTCTTCCCCCAAGCTTCATCCTCTCCTCCTTGTCCAGACGGATGCTGACTGCATCCAAATCCTCCAGAGCAGAAAAGGAAACCTCAAATTCCCGTGGGGTAAATCTCCCGGCTTGCAAATGATAACGCAGGGTTCGCACTGTACGCCATAATATCCGTTCCATCTTTTCCATTCCCCAGGCATATCTTGCACTGGAAAAAAGTATGGTATTTCCATAGCTTATTGCATAGCTGTCCAGAGCATCATGCAGCAGCCTTTTCCCCTCTTCATCAGGAAAAGAAATCCAGGTATAATTATTCTCTGCAAGTTTTCCTGCAAAAAGCTCCAAAACACCATGATAGACATTTCCCATATCCACAGCCTCAAATCCATATTCCTGGCGTTCCTTAAGTCCCAGTCCGTACTGGAGAAAATGTGCATATGCACAGGAGGCCATTCTTTCCAGCCGGCTTACACTGCTGTAAAGTATACTTCCATATAGAAGCCTGGCAGTTTCTCTGGTAATTTGATCTCCGGCGTAGGAAAAAAAGGCGGCATCCAACAAGTCCTCCACCCAGGGCTTCTCCTTCTGCTCCTGCTTAAGCAGCTGTAAAAGAGCCAATAGCTTTTCCTCTGCGTCCTTCCCCGGCTCTTCTCTCCGGTACAGCTCCAGAAGAGCTGCACTGAAAGCCCTGGCCTCTTCTTTTGTAGCCGGAAGCTCCTTTGCCGCATCGTATATTTCCAGCACCAGCTTCGGATAGATTTTTTTTATCGTTTCCACAAAATAGGAGGGCTTCATCGTCTTTCCCTCTTCATTCAAACGGCAGTAGGATAAAAAAAGATGTTCCGAAGGCTTAGTCAGGTTGAGATACAGGTAAAATCGCTGAATAAACATCTGCTCTCT
>JBJELS010000132.1:0-11994 GCA_051879275.1 Lachnospiraceae bacterium | reverse complement strand
CATCCAGTCTTCCGTTTTTAATGTAATTCCCTTCCTTATAGGCAATCAGATTATTCCGATTTACTCCATCCGCAGCCGTACCTTCCTTCAGCAGCTGTTCCCGATAGGGATAGGCTCTAAAGGAAGCTGCATTCGCTTTTGGAGCAATAGCCAGGGATACATCCTTATAGGAGCTGATTTCTATAGGCAGGGCTGCTCCATACTGATACTGCCGGCAAAGAAGAATCCCCTTCTCTACCATTCCCTTCACCGTCAGCCGTGAATTACCGTTTTTATCCTGCTGGGTTCCCAGCCAGGTGGTCTCTGCATCTGAAAGCACCTGTATCGTCTGTACCGTCAGTCCGCCCATACTGCACCAGTTTCCTCCTTCTTCAAGAAAAATTGTGTTAACAGCAGAATTTCCCTTGGTCAGCAGACTGCTGCTTTTAAGCCGCAGCTGATCGACATTGCTGATTCCCCCTTTAATCAATAACTGCTTACAGCCTTCTGTCGTTATGGATGTTTTATTTTTTACTCCGCTTATGGAGCTGATCCAGCCGGATGCTCCATTGCTGTCGGCCTGGGTTCCTACCCCTTTAAGGTACAATTTGGATGAGGCTTTATCTCCAGAAAGGGTTATCTTCGTATCGGCGGCCGTCCCATCCTTTCCGGACTTTACCGGATTCAGCACAAGATTTTCCAGGGTTAAGGAGCCATAAGCACTTATTGCACCGGTAAAGGTGAGCGTAACAGAGGAATCCGCCTCCCCGGATATGGTAAGTCCGGTCTTCGTATTTGCCTTCGGCTGAGGCAGACTGCTGTACAAATAACTATCCGTCAGGTTGGTGTCCGGTACTCCGACTCCCTTTCCGGCATTGCTGAACTTAAGAATATATTCTGCCTCCAGCTTATTCCGGCTGTTAATTTCATTGATGGCCTGGGTATAATCCAGACAATTGGTAGATGTCGTACCATCGGATAAAACCACCCTGTGAGCAGCCAGCACATTTTCTGCCCCGGAGATATTTCCGATATAAAACACTCCCTTATCTGCCTTCACCACTCCTTCTTTCTGAAGCCTGATGCTGCCGCTTTGGGCATCCTGGGTAAGGGAACTATCTGTCACCATAACTTCAAAGGAGTCCGTTGATGCCCTGGGTAAATTAAACAGACGTTTTTTTGCTGCCAGAATAACTCTGGTTCCTGCCACTGCCTCATTGCTTAAGGTATAGTCATTACTGCTGCTTACCAGATTGGTGGTTATCTGTTCCAGCAAAAGAACAGCGGAACCGGTATTTTTCACCTGCTGATTAATGGTCAGATTCGTTATATTTTTAGCCGTTCTTGTGTATTGAATGGTATTTTGACCGCTTCCCCGGTGTTCAACATCATTCAGGACAATGCTTCCCTCTCCTCTAAGGGTTACTGCCTTTCCTGCCTGGCTGTTGCTCAATACAAGTGTGCCGGCCTTCAGGCTTCCCTTTACTGTAAGGTTTTCCGATACCCTTAAGGTCTTTACTCCGGTAAGTGAGCCGGTAATCTGCAAAGCCTCCGAGGAAAGAGTAACCTCTGAATTACCTTTCCCGACAATGCTGTTTAATCTCATTCCCGACAGAGCTGCTCCCACTGAGCTGTCCTTCAATTCCAAATCATAGCCGTTGGTGGTAATGTTAAAGGCTGCTCCTTTTCCCTTGCTCACCGGGAAAAAACTAATTTTCTCCATAACGATATCACAGCCTAAAGAAAGGTTGCCGGTGAAGTAGATTCCCCGCAAATAGCCTTCAGAAGGCCTGATGGTCAGCTTTGCTGCCTGTGAAGGCAGCGTGAGCTGGATCGGCTCCAGGGCTGTTCCGTTCTGTCCGGTAAGCAAATAGGTATATTCTGCCGTCTTATCCTTTAAGGCATTTACCGCTGCCGTCGCCTCTTTAACGGAAGGATAATAGCCCATTAATTGCCCATTTCGGTAAACCGCCAGCTTTGACTTACCCCCTTCGTAGACATAGATGCTGCTACCGGATTTAAACATCATGTAGCCGGAGGTGTTCTCCGTACTGTATTCTCCTCCCGAATAATTGGCGGCAATGGGCCTGAAATCCCCTGCCATGGCCTTCTTTGCCGTAAGAAGCTGCCCGGTAGGCTTGGGTGCATCCTTTAGCGTCACCGCTTCCTGCCGAATCTGGGCGGAGGCAGTTATTTCCGGATAAACACCCACATAAATGGGATAGATTCCCGCTCCCCGCACTACGGTTCCGCTAACATTCAGATAGGGGGCCTTCCCGCTTCCTTTTAAGCGGGTAATTAAGGTTGCATTATCCGTTAAACTGGTAAGTGTACCGGTAATATTAAAATCCAAATCTGCCAAAATCTTTGCTTTCTGCTCTCCCTTCAGGGAAAGATTGCCCAGATTGACTTTTCCGCCCACAAGAACTTCTCCATTATCCACCAGAAGAGCAGTGGCTTTAAGGGAGGCCTTGGCGTTGTCTCCTGTCACCTTAAAGCTTCCTTCCGTAACGGACAGACTACTCATCTGATTGTTGCTGGCTATGTACTTGGTCGCCCCCGGGCTGCTGCAGTATTCCTTCAGAGTAAGGGTACAGTCTCTGATTTCCACCGAAGCAAATGCAGTCAGCATTCCAAAGATGGTACTATCCGTTTTTCCTCTGTCCTCCACATAATGATTGGTTCTGGTATTCAGCCTTCCATTCCCATGAAAAACCAGACTTCCCTTCGTTCCACCCTTTAAATTCAAGGGGGTGTTAAAGGTATTATTGCCTTCCAGCTCCAGTTGAAATCCGCCGGTATTCCATGTTACTGCCGAAGGACAATCCCCCTTAGCCAAATGGGCGGCCTGATAGGTACTTCCCACCTTAATCCATTGCACAAAATGAACATCCTTCAGTTGGACATTACAGGTCTGGGTAATATTTCCCATGTAATGCAAAAAAATGGTTTCCGTATCTTCGGAGGAATCGGATTCAATGGTCAGGCTTTGTACATAGTTCTTATTCGGCATGGTCAACGCTTTCAGATTTTTGGCTGATGTCTCTGTAACTGTTCCATGTAAAGTAATCCGGTAATCCTGTTTTGTTTTCCGATTGTTGATTTCCGTTACTGCATCAGCAAAGCTGGGGCAGGAAATCGTTTTTAAAGTATCTTTTTCGGTAAAGCTTAAGGTTACTCCCGGGCCTCCGTTGACAAAAGTCAGATAGCCGCCGGATTTAATCAGCTTTACGTCTGCTGACTGCTCTGCAACAATATTCCCATAGGTTACCTGCACTGCCTTTGCCATGGGTACGCCTATGTCTCTGAGCTTGTCCATTTCATCAGCATCAAAATCCAACTGCTTCCAGATGCTTCCCACTTTTTCCTGTAAATCCAGAGAAAGAACCTTTTCTGATGGAGAAGATACCTCACCGTTGATTGTAATCTGCGGCACAATTTTAGTTATATCTCCATTTTTCCTGGATACGGTGGCTGCACCGGTGATTTTTCCCTCTGCCTCCAAAACCACATTTCCCAGAGAGACTGCACCATCTGCCGATAGGGAGGAATAGCGCTCTCCTGATAAATTGAGCTCTCCGATATTCTGTACCGCTCCCCTGACGGCTAAATCCGTATCCTTAAGAATTAATCGGGATGGCCCCGTAACTCCCGTTCCTTTTATTCCCGTAAATGCGGCTGCAGCAGTTTTTCCCTCCACCTTACAGTCAATCAGGGTAAGACTATAGCCGCCCAGATTGATGATGGAAGCTGCTGCCGGAATAAAGGTAATGTCCTCAAAAACAAGATTTCCTTTAAGGGTAAGATTCCCCTTAAAGTACAGATTTACCTCCGTCAGACTTTTGCTTCCCGTAATTCGGATTTCCGCTGCCTTCGTAGGAAAGGTGAGGGACATATTGGAGAAGGTTGCTGTATTCTCCTGTGCATCCAATAATTCAATCAGATAATGATTCTCCTTCTTTCCCTGTTTATCAATTTCCAACAATGCCTCCTGCAGCGTCGTAAAACTGCTGTTGTAGGCATAGTCTCCCTCTTTGCCGGAGGAAGAATACAGGCGTACATTTTCTCCAATTTCTCCACAATAAAGTGCGTTATCCTTTTTGTAGGCTGCGTAAGAAATGGTTCTTACTGTTCTGTTTTCTTCACTTCCCTGTGTTTCGGAAAAATCTGAGCCCAAAACGAACCAGCCGGAGCCTGCTTTAGGAATATTGGCCAGTAAAACTCCCTTTTGATAGCCCTGACCGGCTTCCACTGCCTTTACCTTAAGGGTAATGGCATTTTTCCGAATGACGGCTTCTTTCCCTATCCTCTCGCCATTTTCCACACGGATTACCCCGACGGTTTCATCTCCCTCGTCCCTGCTGCTTACCGTTCCGGAAAGGGTCAGAATATTACCGGAAGAATTTCCACCATAGGAAAGGGAATTCCCGCTGTCCTCAGATACCACATCCTTTAACACAATTTTGCCTTGGCAGTCAATCTCGGATGAGCTCATGGTCAGCCGGTCAGTCACTGTAAGACTTTCCGCCCTTAACCGGGCTTTATCCATTACCAGACAGCCCAAATCGGAAACCGCCTTATCCACATCCATAGCTGAATCCAATAATTCAATGGTTGCTGCCGCACTGCCGGTAACTGCAGAAAAGGTCGCCATTACATTCATAAGTGACAGCTTTTTCCCATTTACCGTAAGAAGACTGTGATATTCCTCCTCCATGCCGGAATTAAATTTAATTGCTTTCAGTTCTATATTTTCAAAGGCAGTGTCACTTTGCAGCTTTAAATCTCCCAGATAGGTCAATACTATTCTGCTTTCGGTTACTCCCTTAAAGGTGATTTTTTTCACCCCCGAAGGAAGAGTCAGTGCTTCCTTCATCTCCCAGTCCCGGGAAATCTCTACTATATACTCTCCGTTGCTGTGGGATAAGGTGTTGAGATAGCTTAACGCATCTGACCAACTGATGAAGCCCTGCAGCTGTCTGAGTGTTCCGTCCTCTTCTGCTTCCTTAAGGATAATCCATTCCGCTTCCGCAGCCCGGTCAGCTTGCTCCGCCTGCACTGAAAGGAAATCTATCTCATTGGAAGAAACCGAATTTTCTGAAATACTGCTCTCCTCTTCCAAAGCCGGAGTATTATCCGAAACCGACTCAAAAGCTTCCGTTACTTCTTCCTGTTCCTCTTCCTGTTCCTCTTCTTCTTCTTCCTTCTGTATTTCTTCCTGACTGTCTACGGTCTCCTCCAAAACTTCCATGCTGTTTTCTGAAACCGAACTATTTTCTTCAGCCTGTACTCCTACAGTGTTTCCAAGTACCAAAGATAAAGACAGTAAAATAGTCAATATCCTTTTCATCCTCATGTTTTCATCTCCGTTTTTAACATAATAAACTCCCCGGCTGTCGAATATTTATCCGGCCGCCGAAGGAGTCTGTTTATTCTCAATACCCGATTAACCAGTCATACATCTCCTGATACTTCTTGGCTGAAACCTCCCATGAGAAATCTGCAGCCATGGCACGATCCACAATTTTATTCCATTCTCTTTTCTTATCGTAAAAAATATGCTCAGCATAGCGGATTGCTGCCAACATTTCATGGGCATTATAATTGGTGAAGCTAAAGCCTGTTCCCTTACTTTCATATTCGTTATAGGGCTCCACCGTATCCTTTAGTCCACCGGTTTCTCTGACGATGGGGACGGTTCCGTATCTGAGAGCCATCAGCTGACTAAGTCCACAGGGCTCAAACAGGGAAGGCATAAGGAAGGCATCACAGGAAGCGTAAATCTTATGCGATTTTTCCTCCGAATAATAAATATGTGCGCTCACTTTATTCCCGTATTTCCAGTCAAAGTGCCTGAACATATTCTCATACTGTTCCTCACCGGTTCCCAAAACCACAATCTGTACCGCATCCTGGCATAATTCATCCATCACATAGGCAATCAAGTCGAAGCCTTTCTGATCCGTGAGCCTGGAAACAATACCAATCATAAACTTCTTATCGTCTGCTTCCAGCCCCAGCTCTTCCTGAAGCGCCCGTTTATTCTTCACTTTTTCCTTACGGAAATTCACTGCATTATAGTTTCTGGTAATATAAGAATCCGTCTCCGGATTGAAGGTGTCGTAGTCAATTCCGTTAACAATTCCTCTAAGGTCCTTACTTCTGGCATTTAACAGTCCGTTAAGTCCTTCACCGTAAAAATCCGTCTTAATCTCTTCTGCATAAGTCTTGCTGACGGTGGTAATGGCATCCGCATAGACCAAACCGCCCTTTAACAGATTGGCATCCTTATAGCATTCCAGCTTATCGGAGGTAAAGAAATAGTCCGGCAGACCGGTAATATCCTTCACGTCCCGCACATTCCATCTGCCCTGAAATTTCAAATTATGTATGGTCATTACCGTCTTGATTCCTCTGAAAAATTCACCATTTTCAAATCGTTCCTTAAGGTAAACGGGAATCAGTCCTGTCTGCCAGTCATGGCAATGAATCAAATCCGGCTTGAATCCGATTACAGGAAGTGCAGAAAGTGCGGCCTTTGAAAAGAAAGCAAACTTCTCAATCTCGTATAATACATCGTCGCCGTAAGGACGAAAGCCTCCGAAATAGCCTTCATTATCAATAAAATAATAGGTGATTCCATCTACCTCAGCTTCCAAAATTCCCACATAAACATTTCTCCAGTGAAAATCCATATAAAAATGGTTCCTGTAAATCAATTTATCCTTCCACTCCTGCTTCATGCAGGTATATTTGGGAAGTATCACACGAACATCATAAAATTCTTTATCAATACATTTGGGTAAGGAACCTACTACGTCAGCTAATCCGCCTGTTTTGATAAACGGTACACCTTCTGATGCAACAAATAAAATCTTCTTCACTGCAATTCCTCACTTTCCTGAATCCTTCTTGCGGAATCCACTTTTGTCTATCAGTACAATTATACACTAATTATCTCTTCATTTAAAGGAAAATTTAGCGATATTGCAGGCGAATTCTGTCTGCAATAAGAGCAATAAATTCAGAATTGGTGGGTTTACCCTTTCCGGTATTCACCGTATAACCAAAGAGGGCATCCAGCGTTTCCATTCTTCCCCGGCTCCAGGCCACCTCTATGGCATGGCGGATTGCCCTTTCCACCCTGCTGGGTGTGGTTTGGAACTTTTTGGCAATGGTGGGATAAAGAATTTTGGTTATGGAGTTCAGCATATCCATATCCTCCACTGCCATCATAATGGCCTCTCTAAGGTATTGATAGCCCTTAATATGCGCCGGTACACCGATTTCATGAATCATATCCGTCACATCCTGCTCCAGGTCATGCTCCGGCTTTTCCTGGGTTTTCACCATAATGGGAGGTTCAAGAAAAAAACGTCTCTCCGACTCATCCTGTATTCCTCCTGATTTTGCGGGCACTACAATATTGATGTGGAATTCTTTATTGGCATTTACCAAATCACTGAGTATTTTTAACATTCCTTCACTGTCATTTGTAGTCATTACCTTTACGTCTTCCATGATGGCCTCCCTTTTTTCTGCAAATAAAAAGGGGTGAAGGATATTCCTACCTTCTTCCCCTTCATATGACAAATTATAGTAGATAAGACCTACCGATTACAAGTATCACTCATCGCCTTAAACACAATAATCTGCAAATATTCGCTTTTTCTCTTCTAATAAGGACAGCCGATTACACGGGCAATCGCATATAAAATCAATAAATGTGCCGGATAAAAAATATAGAAAGCATATTTTAGCCCTCTTCCCCGTTTACCGTTGTAAAACGCAATGGGAATAAAGGCCACAGGTGCCGGTTTTTCCCATAAGAAGGTGGCTGCTCCTGCCAGAAGCTGATTGAATCGTCTCCCTCTGCACAGATAAAGTATCCCTATACTGAAAATTCCATAAAGACCATAATCCAGAGAAAGCCACTCGCCTGCTGCCATACCGGCAGCGATCACCAATAGCTTCCAAAGTGTTTGTATAACAAAGGAAAATTGCTTTTCTTCCACCAGACGGATCAGCCACATGACCAAAAGCCCTAATGTCAGCTCCCAGAATACATTCTGATATCGCTGATCCCGGATATTTCCCGTCAAAGCCAGATTAAAGGGGATTTCCGAAAGAAAAGCAAACAGCAGTAATCGCAAAAAATACTTTTTTACATCTTTGGTATGGATAAAGCCTTCCACCAGCAAAAAGCAGAAGATGGGGAAGGCCAGCCTTCCCACACTTCTTAACGGGCCGTAAATTGTATCCCAAAACTCTGTATCAAACTGATCAAATATCCGTGTCCTTTGTACCACCACAGCACCAAAATGATCCGTAAGCATGGAAAGCAGGGCTATTAGCTTTAATCCGTTACCGCTGATTCCTCTTCTATTTTCCATCCTGATGATTTCCTCTGTTTTTTTCATAAATAACCAAAAGTCCCTTCAGCATCAAATTCTCGTCCAGAATAATCCTGCGCTTACAATAGGGCACAATCTTTCTTGCCAATCCACCGGTGGCAATTACTGTGGCCTTCTGGCCAAGCTCCTCCTCCATACGGTCGATAATCCCGTCAATCGCTCCGGCACTGCTGTAAAGCACACCGCTCTTCATACATTCAATCGTATTCTTTCCAATCACCCGCTTAGGTGCATCTATACTGATTCCGCTAAGCTGGGAGGCCCGGGATACCAAAGCATCCAGGGCAGTACCCACTCCGGGAAAAATCATACCGCCAATATAATTTTTCTTCTCATCAATGACAAAGGCAGTTGTAGCGGTCCCCATATCAATAACCAGCAGAGGAGCCGGATACTCCGTAATGCCTGCCACTGCATCTGCCACCAGGTCTGCCCCCAGCTGTGTCGGCTGATCCATCAGAATATTCAGTCCGGTTTTAATTCCCGGCCCCAGCACCATAACCTCTTTCTTCAGAATTTTCTCCACTGCCAGCTTAGCCACATTGGTAATCTGGGGAACCACAGAGGAAATAATTCCTCCCTCTATGTCCCTGGGGCTGATATGATAAATATCCAGAACCGTTTTTATATCCACGGCATATTCCAACTCCGTTTTTGTACGAACTGTAGAAAGCCTTTCCACAAAGCAGGTTTTTTCTTTATCCAAGCAGCCAATCACAATGTTGGTATTTCCGATGTCTATCGCCAGTATCATCTTATCCACGCCTTTCTTCGTCTGTATAAACGTTCATTTCTGTTTCTTTATTTTCCTCTTGGGATACTCTGCATTCCCATAGGGACAGCAGCTTATCCAGAATGATTCCTGCTGCCTCCTCTTTGCTCATCTTTTTCAGTGATACTTCCTCATTCTGTGTAATCAGAGTCAGTACGTTGGTGTCTGTCTGAAATCCGGCTCCCTCTACCTTCAGATTATTGGCAGCAATCATGTCCAGATTCTTCTTTCCCAATTTGGCTCTGGCATTACTGATTAAATGTTCGGTTTCCATGGCAAAGCCGCAGAGAAGCTGGCTATTTTTCTTATGGTCACCCAGATACTGCAGAATATCCTCCGTCCGCTCCAGCTCAAGAAAGAACTGTTCTTCACTTTTCTTCACTTTCTGATCGCTTACCCTGGCCGGGCGGTAATCTGCCACTGCCGCAGCCTTGATGATGATGTCCTGACTGTCACTTGCGGCGGTCACTGCCGCAAACATTTCTCCGGCTGTGGTTACCCGAACCACCTTCAGAAAAGGCCAGGGCTTAAGGCCGGTGGGGCCGGTTACCAGAGTCACCTCTGCTCCCCGCATACAGGCTCTTGAGGCCAATGCATACCCCATCTTCCCCGAAGAATGATTCGTAATATATCTTACCGGATCTATGGCTTCCTCAGTCGGTCCTGCGGTAATCAGAATTTTTTTGCCCAGTAAATCCTTTTCAAAGGCCAACTCCTGAAGGATATATTCAAGCAGCACATCCGGCTCAGGCATTTTCCCCTGTCCTGTGTCCCCACAGGCCAGGTATCCTGCCGCCGGCTCAATCAGCCTATAGCCATAATCCTTCAGTATCTGAATATTCCTCTGTACTATGGGATTCTCAAACATCCGGGTATTCATGGCCGGTGAAACATAAATGGGACACCGGCAGGCCATTATCGTGGTGGTCAGCATATCATCCGCTATCCCCCCTGCCAACTTACCGATAAGGTTGGCACTGGCAGGTGCGAGCATAACCAGCTCTGCTTTTTTCGCAATAGAAATATGCTCCACCTGAAACTGAAAATTCCGGTCAAAGGTATCCACCAGACACTTATTACCGGTCAGGGTCTCAAAGGTTATGGGATGAATAAAGTTAGCCGCATTCTGTGTCATCAATACATGTACATCGGCTCCAAGCTTCTTTAAGGCGCTGGCCAGGGAAGCTGTCTTATAGGCGGCAATACTGCCGCTTACACCCAGAATTATGGTTTTTCCCTTAAGCATTGCTTCTCTCCTCCCGTCCGGTACATTTTTGATTGGATTATAGCACAGGTTTTTCGATTATGCTATCCCGAATATTGATGAAAATACTCCGCTTTTTCTGCGGCTTCTGTTTCCGGAAGATAGACATAATTAAATTCCCGGATAGTTTCCCAGCCTTTTACCTGAAAGCCGGACAGCCCCTGTCTGTTCTGCTTTATTGCTTCATAGGCAAAGGTTATACCCAAATCCTTTTCCAAAAGCTCCAGCATAAGGCCGAAATTACTGATGGAAGACTGACGGGAAAAGCTATCCAGCGTGAAATTCTCCTTTTCCAAAAGCTGTTCCAGGATTTTTCTGGTCCCGCTGCCCTGCTCTCTTACCAGAAGAGAAAAGGGGAAAATCTCTTTTACTTCTACCTGCCGTCCTGCCAATATGGACTTTGCCGAGCAGATTCCCTGGAATTCTTCCCTGCAATAGAGGCTGCTTCCGTAATCCTCCCGATTAAAATTCCCCTCAATCAGTGCAAAATCCAGTATTCCCCGATCCACCTTCTCCAATATGGCCTCTGTATTATCTACCTCTACCTGTACCTGGTGCTGTGGATTTTCCAAAAAACGGGACAGATGATTTCCCAGAACAAATTCACCTATAGTTTTAGTGGCACCAATGGCCAGCTCAATTTTTTCTTTCTTCTTCAATGCCCTGTGAAGCTCTTTTTCCCGGTAGCTCATTGCCCTTGCTGCTTTTTCCAGAATTACCGCTTTGGAAGTTTTCATCAGCTTTCTGCCCTCATAGGAAAACAGAGCACAATCATAATACTTCTCCAACCACTGAATCTGCTGGGTCACAGCCGGCTGTGTAATATATAAAAGCTCCGCAGTCTTCCGATAATTCATGGTTTCACAAAGAGTTAAAAATGTTTTTATCCGATAATCCAACATGATACTTCCTCTTGTATTGAATTTATATGATAAATTTTACTTATCATTTTATTAATTTTTATCATTTTATTTTATCTGATTTTTGTGACATAATCAAGCCGTATCAAAAAAGCGGGAAAGGATTGTTAAAAACAGATTTTTTATCAAATACTAATATCCGTATAAAGGAGGAATTACCATGTTAAAACTACTTCAAAAAAATATTCCCGGCTTTCTGCTTGCCCTGTTTTTAGCCATGGCTGCCATAACCATTGAAAATCTGCTGCCCATCCATCTCATTGGGGCATCCGTCATTGCCCTTTTTCTGGGCATTCTGATTAACCATTTTTTTCCTGTCTCTGAAAAGGTCAGACCCGGCCTTACCTTTACTTCCAAAAAAATTCTGAAGCTGGCCATCATTCTTCTTGGCGCTTCTTTGGAGCTTGGCACCATTTTACGGGTAGGCCGCCTGTCCTTGACGGTTATGCTCTTTACCCTGCTGACCTGCTTTGGAGGCGGTTATTTTATCGGAAGGGCATTGGGACTGAACTGGAAGCTGTCCAATCTGATTTCTGCCGGAACGGGAATCTGCGGCGGCTCTGCCATTGCCGCCATCGCTCCTGCTATTGATGCCAGTGATAACGATATCGCCTACGCCATGTCTGCTACCTTTCTTTTTGATAT
>JBJELS010000131.1:0-12142 GCA_051879275.1 Lachnospiraceae bacterium | reverse complement strand
TGATAATAGATACAGGGTTTCTTCGGATCAAGTCCCGCCGCAATGTAGAGGGTGAGCAGATTCCTTGCTCTCTTTCTCAACTCAGACGGTTCCTGCCTGACCGTAATGGAATGCAAATCCACTACTGAATAAAAGCATTCATATTCCTCACTCAAGGTAAGCCAGTTCTTCAGGGCTCCCAGATAGTTGCCTAAAGTCAGGCTTCCGGTGGCCTGCATCCCGCTAAAGAGTACCTTCTTCCCGTCAATCATTTTAATCTCTCCATAATCTTACATTTTTATCCTTACCCAGTGTAGCATTCACTCGAAGGCAAGTCAAGAAAGGGGTGGTTTTCTATAACTCGTAAGGGGTAATCTGATATACATAGTAATTGAGCCAGTTGCAATACAGGTTATTGCTGTGGGCACGCCATTGGAGCCGGGGCTTTTGACGGTCATCATCCTCAGGAAAATAATTCACCGGCAGTTTAATGGGCAGGCCCTTATCCTTATCCCGGAAATACTCATCCTTTAAGGTCAGACGATCATACTCCGGATGGCCCATGACAAAAATCTGCTTTCCTTCCTCTGCCATGGCCAGAAGTACACCGGCCTCCTGGGATTCTGCCAGTACCGTAAGCTCAGGGCAACGGTGAATCGCCTCGGTGGGCGTAGTCGTATGGCGGCTGTGAGGAATCAAAAAAAAGTCATCAAAGCCTCTCACCAGAGGGACTTTCCGATTCAGCACCTTATGTTCAAACACTCCAAACAGCTTCTCAGGAAGCAGCACCTTATCCAAGCCAAAATGGTGATACAGACCGGCCTGCGCTCCCCAGCAGATATGGAAGGTGCTGGTAACATGGGATTTACTCCAGTCCATAATGGTACAAAGCTCTTCCCAATAATCCACCTCTTCAAAAGGAATCTGCTCCACCGGTGCACCGGTGATAATCATGCCATCCCATTTTCTTCCCTTAAGCTCATCAAAGGTATTATAAAACTTATTCAGATGGGTACTGGAGGTATTCAGGGAGATATGGCTGTTCATCTTCATAAAGGTTACATCCACCTGCAGAGGCGTATTGGATAAGGCCCGCAGAAGCTGAAGCTCCGTATCCTCCTTCACCGGCATCAAATTCAGAATGATAATCTGCAAAGAACGTACATCCTGATGGATTGCACGGTACTCATCCATCACGAAAATATTTTCATTTTCCAATATGGGCTTTGCGGGTAAATCGCTTTGTATTTTGATAGGCATTGGTTTTCTGTCACTTTCTTCACATTTATCGACTATTGTACCATAACCGATTCATTCAGGCAACCTCCCGCCCCTGATTTGGCCGGATACCGCAGCCATCCATCCTTTTAACCTACAGATACTTTTCCCTAAACTCTTCCTCGGTCAGGATATCTACCCCTACTTCTCTGGCCTTCTTGTTCTTGGTGGAATTGGAGGTGGAATCATTATTGATCAGGGCTGTGGTTTTTGACGATACACTGCCTGCCACCTTGCCCCCCAAAGCTTCTATCCGCTCTTTAAGAGCATTTCTGTTCTCAAAAAGATTTAAGCTGCCGGTTATGGCAAAGGTCATTCCCACCAGCGTCTGTGTACCCTCCTCCACCGTCTCAATCTCTATTTCCAGCTCCTCTACCAGTGCCTTAACCAGCTGTCTGTTTTTCTCTGATGAAAAATATTCTGCAAAGGTTCCTCCAATCACTTCTCCGATTCCGTCTATTCGGCTTAGGGACTCCACATCTGCCTTCATCATGGCCTCCAGCTCATAGTTAAACTCCTTACAGATCACCTTCGCATTGGCCAGACCGATATTGGCAATTCCCAAAGCATAGATCAGTCTGGGAAGGGTGGTTTTTCTTGCTCTCTCAATGCTGCTTAACAGATTTTGGCAGGATTTCTCTCCAAAGCCCTCCATTTCTTCAATCTCCTGACGATGCTTTTCCAAATGGAAAATATCCGTAAAATCATAAAGAAAGCCTCTGGCAATAAATTTCTCCAAAGTGGCCTCGGAAAGCCCCTCTATATTTAAAGCATCTCTGCTGACAAACAGCGTAAAGGCCTTGATTTTTTTCGCACTGCATTCCGGATTCAGGCAATAGAGCGACTGTACCTCATTAGTTTCCCTAATCTGTGTCTCTCCTCCACAGGCAGGACAGTGCTTCGGAATCTCCACACTATCTGAACCGGTAAGGTTTTCTGCTATCTGCGGAATAATCATATTGGCCTTATATACGGTTATGGTATCCCCGATTCCCAGCCTAAGCCCCCTTACAATACTGATATTGTGTACGGATGCCCGGCTGACGGTGGTTCCCTCCAGCTCCACCGGTTCAAAGATTGCCACCGGATTAATCAGACCCGTCCTGCTGGGACTCCATTCCATTTTAAGCAGGGTAGTCTCCTTCAGCTCATCCGCCCATTTAAACGCAATGGAATCTCTGGGAAATTTGGAGGTTCTTCCCAGAGATTTTCCATAAGCGATGTCTTCAAGGGTCAAGACCAGTCCGTCGGATGGAGCTTCATTGCTGCTCACCTTCTCTTCAAACCAGTCTACGGCTTCCACCACCGTTTCCGGAGTGACTTTTCGATACTCCACCACCTCAAAGCCCTGTGAAGCCAGGAAAATCAGCTCTGCCTCTCTGGAATTTGCAAATTCCTTCTCTTCCCCATTTTCAGATGCCGTAACCAGGCAGAAGGCAAAAAAACGTACCCTTCTTTCTGCTGTAATCTCATTATTCAGCTGACGGACAGAACCGGAGCAAAGATTTCTGGGATTTTTATATTTCGCGGCATCCTCCGGAATTAAAGCATTAATCTTCTGAAAATCCCCATAGGTAATGACCGCTTCTCCACGAAGAACCAGCTTTCCCCGAAAAGGAATACTCAGGGGCAGGTTGGTAAATACCCGTGCATTATTGGTAATCACTTCTCCCTCTTCCCCATTTCCCCGGGTAACTGCTTTTTGAAGCTGTCCGTCTTCGTAAGTAAGTACGATGGTCAGTCCATCCAGCTTCCAGGAGAGAATCCCCTCCCTTCCCTTCAGCCAATCTGCCAGTTCCTCTCTGTCCTTGGTCTTATCCAGAGACAGCATAGGAGTCTCATGGGCTTCCTTTGGCAACTCATCTACCGCTTCATAGCCAACCCTTGTGGTAGGACTTCCCGCTAAGATGGTGCCTGTACCTTTTTCCAGCTCTGCCAGCTCATCATACAGTCTGTCATATTCAAAGTTACTCATAATTTCCCTGTCCTGGGCGTAATAGGCTTCAGCTGCCTCATTCAACAGTGAAATCAGTTCCTTCATTCTGGCTAACCTATCCATAATTCTCTATCCCCTGTTCCTTCCGATCTGCTTATACAATGCCTCCAGCTCTTCCTTATCCAGTCTGCGATACTCTCCCGGCTTCAGCTTTCCCAGCATAATATTGGCTACTCTTATCCGTTTTAGGCTAAGAGCCTCATACCCCAAAGCCTGACACATTCGCCGAATCTGACGGTTCAATCCCTGTGTCAGAATAATGGAAAAGGTATATTTCCCTACCCTTTCCACCTGGCAGGCCCTTGTGGTTACCTCCAGCTCCTTTAGATAAACGCCTGCTGCCATTTTTCCCAAAAATTCTTCGGTAATTTCCTTGTTTACTTTGACCAGATACTCCTTTTCATGAAAATTGGCTGCCCGCATCAGCTCATGGATAAGGCCTCCGTCATTGGTCATTAAAAGAAGCCCCTCAGAATCCTTATCCAACCGTCCTGCATAGGTCACTCTGATGGGATACCTTATCTCCCCGGTTACCACTCTTTTGGCATGGGCATCCTTTTCTGTGCAGGTCACACCTATGGGCTTGTAGTAGGCCAATACATGAACCTCCTCCATGGCCGTAACCGGTTTGCCTCTTAAGGTCACCCTGTCTCCTGCTCTTACCCTGCTTCCGCTTTCCGCCACAGTTTCATTTATCTTCACCAGTCCGGCCTGAATCAGCTTATCCGCTTCCCTCCTGGAGCAGATTCCCGCTTCTGCCAGGTATTTATTGATTCGTGTCTGTTTTTCCTCCATACCCTTACTTTCCTGTTTTAATATGCCCTGTTTATCCTTAAAATACTTCTTCTGCATAGATATAAATTGTATCGGTTTTGAAGGAAAAAAACAAGTAGAGAACTCTATGAATTGGTTTGTTGTCTATAACTCTTATTTTGCTTCTTGTTTCCTTACCTCCTTTGCTGCCTGTACCATATTCTTCAGACTGGGGACGGTTTCCTCCAGTCCTCGTGTTTTTAATCCACAGTCAGGATTCACCCAAAGCTTTTCTGCAGAAAGCTTTTTCAGCATTTCCTCCAGAGCCTGTCTGATTTCCTCAACTGAAGGGATTCTTGGCGAATGTATATCATAAACTCCCGGTCCTATCTGTGTTTCAAAATGGCTTTCCCGAATTGCATCCAATATGGTCAACTTTGACCGGGAGGCCTCAACGGAAATTACATCTGCATCCATATTGTCAATATCCTTGATAATTTCGTCAAACTCACTGTAGCACATATGGGTATGAATCTGCGTTTCCGGTCTCACACCGCTATGACACAATCGGAATGCCGGAATGGCCCAGTCAAGATATTCGCTGTACCAGTCGCTTTTGCGAATAGGCAGCTTTTCCTTTAACGCTGCTTCGTCAATCTGAATAATACAAATCCCGGCTTTTTCCAAATCCAACCCCTCTTCCCTTATGGCAATACCAATCTGATAAGCCATTTCCTCCAGGGAGATATCCTCACGGGGAAAGGACCAGTTTAAGATCGTCACCGGGCCTGTCAGCATCCCCTTTACCGGCTTCTTCGTCAGGCTTTGTGCATAGGCCGAATATTCCATCGTAATCGGCCCGGTTCGTTTTACCTCACCGAAAATAATGGGTGGCTTTACACATCTTGTCCCATAGGACTGGACCCAGGCTTTTTCCGTAAACACATATCCCTCAAGATTCTCTCCGAAAAATTCCACCATGTCGTTTCTTTCGTATTCTCCGTGAACCAATACATCCAGACCAATCTCCTCCTGCACCCGGATACATTTTTCGATAAAGGCATATATCTGTTTGTCATATTCTTTTTTATCGATATTCCCCTTTTTATAGCTGCTTCTGTTTCTCTTTACCTCATCGTTCTGAGGAAAAGAGCCAATGGTGGTGGTGGGAAACAGGGGAAGCCGGAAGACCTCCTTCTGCAGCCTTGCCCTCTCGCTTCGTATCGGTGTCCTTGTGAAATATTCCTTCGGCAGATTCTTTGCCGTATCACCGGACTTTTCTTCCTGATTATGTCGCCGGCGGTTTATCACCAGTTGATTTTCCTGATATTCCCTTTGGGCTGTATAGTCATCACATTCAGTTAAAACAGATAATGTATGTAACTCTTCAAGCTTTTCTGCAGCGAAGGAAAACTGGCACTTAAACTCTTCTTTAAGCTTTGTTTCATTCTCTAAGGTATAGGGTACATGAAGCAGAGAGCAGGAGGTGGACAGAACCACCTCTTTAGCATATTGCTTCAGTTCCTCCAGCTTGGGGAGTATCCTGCTGAAATCACCCTTCCAAATATTTTTCCCGTTGACCAGACCCGCAAACAAGATTTTATGTTCAGGAAATCCATATTGTTTTACCAGCTCTGCCGTTTTTCTTCCCTCTACAAAATCCAGTCCGATTCCGTCAACCTCCAGATTCATCAGATTTTCATAACAGTCCCTTACATCTCCAAAATAAGTCTGCAGCAGAACTTTCAGACTCCCCTTGGAAGGAAGGATGGTTTTGTATAAAGCTTCAAATAATCGTACATCTTCCTTTGTTAAATCATTTACCAGAGCCGGCTCATCCAGCTGAATCCATTCTGCCTTTAGCTCCTGAAATTTTTCAAAGGCTTCTCTATATGCCCGAGAGATGGCTTCTGTAAAATCTTCCGCCTTTTTATTGTCCTGATACCTGGCCAGCTTTAAAAAGGTAAAGGGACCAATCAGCACCGGCTTGGTCTTAATCCCGCTTTTTCCTGCCTCCTGATACTCTTTAAAGGGCTTTGTCCCCCGCAGTTTAACCTTCGTAGCTGAAGAAAGCTCCGGTACTATATAATGGTAGTTGGTATTAAACCACTTCTTCATGGCTAAGGCCGGAACATCTCCTTCCTTTCCCTGATAGCCTCTTGCCATGGCAAAATAGGTGTCCAGCTCATCCAGTCCCAGCTTTTCATAGCATTCCGGAATTACTCCCAGCATAACTGCCGTATCCAGCATTCCGTCATAATAGGAAAAATCATTGGATGAGATGTAGCTGATGCCCTGTTCCTTCTGTTTTTTCCAATTCCACAGTTTAATCTGCTCTGCCGTTTCCTCCAGCTTGGCTTTTGTGATTTCTCCTCGAAAGTATTTTTCTGACGAGAATTTTAACTCCCTTAATTTTCCCACTCTGGGAAAACCGATAACTGCATTTTTCATGATATCCTCCTGATTTGCTTTATTTTTTTATTAGTATAGGAGGTTGAATTATACTTGAAAAATACAAAAAAACAGAGGTTTGAAATAGTTTGAAGCTATTTCAACCTCTGTTTTTCTCTTTATCATCTATGAAAATATGTCTTTTCAGGGCCTCCATATAGGTCTTTCCATATCGGCTCAGTGTTATATTTTTCTGGGTAATCGTCCCTATTTTCATATATTCCTCAACAAGAAGAGGCTTTGCAATAATATGCTCTCCATTCAGTTCTTTGCTGATCACTCCTGAGCTTACGGTATAGCCGTTTAAGCCTATCACCAGATTAAACAGGGTAGCTCTGTCCCTTACTTTAATGTTCTTTTTGTGATCCAGCGTACTTAATATTTCCTCTGCAAAATAAAAGGAATTATACTCTCCCTGTTCAAAGGACAGATAGGGATGCTCCTCCAAATCCTCCAGCCTAATCGATTCTTTGACCGCCAAAGGATGCTTTGCACTGATAAACACATGGGGTTTAGCAATAAACAGGGGGGTGAAGGTAAGGTCATTCTGCCGAATCAGCTTCAGGATAATCTCTTCATTTCTTGAGGATACATACAGAATACCAATCTCACTTTTCAGCTGACTTACATCTTCAATAATCTCATAGGTCTGCGTTTCTCTCAGGGTGAAATCATAGCGTTCTGCATCAAACTCCTGTATTACATCTACAAAAGCGTTTACGGCAAAGGAATAATGCTGACAGGACACGGAGAATCTTGGACGATGCTCTTTTTTACCCAAAAACCTCTCTTCCATCAGCTGTGCCTGCTCCAGTACCTGTCTGGCATAGGAAAGAAAGGTCTCTCCTTCATTGGAAATAACGACTCCCCTGTTGGTTCTGTTAAAAATGGTAATCTGCATTTCCTTTTCCAGCTCATGTACCGCATTGGTAAGGCTTGGCTGAGAAATAAACAGTCTTCTTGCAGCTTCCGTAATATTCCCTGTTTCCGCTATGGTTACAATATACTTTAACTGCTGCAGTGTCATATGGGTTTCTCCTACCGGCTTTTTCTTCCTTTAATTCCCCACCGTTACTGTATGGGTAATTAAATAACGGCTATCCTGAAGCTCTTCTGTCTCCATCGTAAGATAGGCATAGGTTACCCCCAGCTCCTTCAAGGCGCTGTCCAGATAGTTGGACCAGTGAAGATTGTTGGCATTATTATATTTCCACTGTTCGTAAACCCCATCGCCTTCAATGACACTCTGAAAGGTATAATTTCCCGTACCGTTTTCCATAATCTTCCAATAGCAGTTATCATAATAGTCCCAAATATCCTTCAACAGTTCACTTTCGCTAAAACCGGTGTCGGCAAGGGAGCGCAAATGGGGATTCAGCTGCAGATTTCCTTCTTCATCCTTGGCAATCCGATAAATGCCTCCATTACAGGGAGGAAGATTTACCGATAATCCCTTACGCAAATGGGTGGTTTTGTAGTCATCATCCGTTTTATTGAAATAATCATATTTTCCCTCGCTGGCTGCATCATCCCAGGTCAAATCCACATTGTAATAACCGTCTCCCAGCTTGATTATATTCCAGGCATGACTCTCTCCTGCCGTTCCGCCCACAAAATAACAGGGAATCCCCAGCTTGGTCATTATATATTGAAAAGCCCTGGCATAACCGGCACACACCGACTGACCGTTAACCAAAGCACTATAGGCACTCTGATTCATGGCTGCACTTTTATTATAAACAATCTTCTCCAACAGCAGGTCATGTACATATTTTTCCTTCGCATAATCTCCGGACAGACTCTGTGCCGCAAGAATAATAGTATCTGCCTCATTGGTAAATTTTTTCCAGGATGCTGCCTGATCTTTGGCCGTATCATTATATTTTAATTCAATCTGGATACAGATTGCGTTCTTGTTGTATTTTGCACCGTAAGCCGTTTCCATCCAGAAGAGCTCCGGATGATCATAGCAGACTGCGGTAAATACATTCAGCAGCTGACCGGAGTTAATCTCCTCCGCCGGAGTAAAGGTAGTCTTCATATCATTGGCATTAGCATAAATCTGCCTATAGACATTCTTCTCTTTCTGACTGAGCATCTGGAAATAAGGGTAGAAGGCAGCATTAAACTCATAGCTTTGACCCAGATTGCCATAATCCGTTGTTTCCGTAAGCTTTTTGGCCGCTTCATCCTCCAGGGTTTCTCCCTGATCCTTGATTTCCGCATAATCTGACTTGCCGCTTACTGCCTCGGGAACCTTAATGTTTTTTTCCTCCGGGGCAATATATTTGGTACTGACATTTGCCGCCTTTGCTTTCTCCTCTTCCTCTGCAAGGGCCTCTGCCTTCGCCGTATATCGGTCATTCCAGTCAATAACAACATTGGTGGTAACATTGCTGCTGTCCGTGTAATAACTGCTGGGCTGACCTTCACTCTCCCCTTCATTCTCCTTTTCTTCTGCAGTCTCTTCCGTTATGGACAGCTGAGAGTCTGAAACCGATTCCCCTGCTGTTTCTCCGCTCTCTGTCTCTATGGTCTCCTTTCTTCCGGCGTATAAAAAATTCCCCAACGTTTCACTAAGCTGTGGGTTAATCGCACTGGCGATGACCAAGCCAAAAAACAAAACAAATAAGACGGAAAGAGTAATCAAAATTCCTTTAACAATTTTCATCGTGCTGCCTTTCTCATTCGTATTTAATCCTTTTGTTCTCGAAAAGTTTACTTAATGTATAGAATACCATTTCCTGACCATTTACTCAAGCCTAAGCAAATACATTTACGAAAAAACCTGCCGGCTTATTGCCCCGACAGGTTTTCAATGATTCCAAACTGTTCAAAACGTTTAATCCCGTATTCCATTCACTGTTTTACCGGTTTTACCAGCACGAAGGAAATCACCAGCGCTATTGCATAGAGTGCTGTGGTCACATAAAGCACATTGGTAAAAGAACCTGTGCTGCTTACAATATAGGAGCTCAGCTGATTTCCCGTGAGTCCGGCAAAGGCCCAGGCTGAAAGTGCAAGGCCATGTATCTGACTGATGCTCTTCATTCCAAACCTGTCTGACAAGAGAGTAGGGAGATTACTGAAGCCGCCGCCATAGCCTGCATTAATTACACATAATAGAGCAATAGCTAAAAATATCACTTTATTGTTTACTGCATCGGTAACGATAGTCAGTACCGAAATGGTAATGGAAAGAATAAAAATCAACTTATAGATGGTATTTCTATCCTTCAATTTATCCGCTGCAGCCGAAAATCCCAATCTGCCCCCTGCGTTGAAAATTGCAGATAAAGAGGAAACCAGGCTGACCGTTGCTGCAGCTGCTCCCATCGTACTCAAAATATCCTTCTCCTGGGAAATCAATGCAAGTCCGCAGGTAATATTGATATAGAACATAATCCAGATTCCGACAAAAACAGGATTCTTCAGAATCTCACCGACTTTAGCAGAGGAAGGGCCCTTCTCTTCTACCCAGCCGTCCGGCTTCTTTAACAGAAGATGTCCCACGAACATCATGACAAAATACAGCACTGCAAGCGCATAGAACATATTAATAATTCCTACGGAATTGATTAATGCCATCATAATGGGACTGGCAATCACCTTAGCCAGGCCAAAGCCGGCTACTGCAAGTCCCGTTGCAAGCCCCTTCTGCTCGCTGAACCAGAGCATCAATGTCTTAACCGGAGAAAGATAGCCTAATCCCAAACCAATTCCCATGATGACACCATAGCATAGATAAATACCCATCAGGGACTTAAACTGTACGGCAAGTCCTGTACCGGCAAAGCCCGCCACGAAACAAATTGTTGCAATCAAAGAGGATTTATGAATATCCTTTTCCACAATGTGTCCTGCAAAGGCTGCCGACATACCGAGGAAGAAAATAGCAATACTGAATGCCCATTCCACTGCACCTTTGCTTTGACCTATGTATTCTGCAATGTCACCCTTTACCAGGGACCAGCAATAGACGGTACCGATGCTGCAGTGCAGAAGCAAAGCCGGAATTGCTGCCCGTGTCCATTTGTTATTTAATCCATTCATCTCTTCTTCATCCTCTTTCTTCATTTTTTCCACGTAAGAGTTTAGAACTTTATAGCTGGATTGTCAAGAGAATAACAAAGAGTCCGGACAGGAATATTTTTATTAAGATTGCACATATATTTTACAAGTTCTTTATAATTTTTATTTATTTTTTCTTTTTAATCTTGACAAATATTGTCAACAAAGTTATGATATAGATGTAACAATCTCCCTATTGCCGTCTGAATATGGAGGAATAAGGAGAAAATAAAAATATGATTACGAATAGGAGGGGTTATTTTGGATACTTTAACACTATCCAGACTTCAGTTTGGTGTTACCACCATCTACCATTTCTTCTTTGTTCCGCTGACTATCGGACTTTCCTTTCTGGTAGCCATTTTGGAAACAAAGTATGTAAAAACAGGAGATGAACGTTACAAGCAGATGACGAAATTTTGGGGAAAGCTTTTTCTGATCAATTTCTCCATGGGCGTCGTTACCGGTATCGTTCAGGAATTCCAGTTCGGAATGAACTGGTCCGGCTATTCCCGCTTTGTAGGAGATATATTCGGTGCACCTCTGGCTATTGAAGCTCTGGTCGCCTTCTTTATCGAATCCACATTCTTAGGTGTATGGATTTTCGGCTGGGAGAAGCTTTCTAAAAAAGTACATCTGGCCTCTATCTGGCTGGCTGCCATTGCAACTTCCTTGTCTGCCTTCTGGATTCTTCTGGCTAATTCCTTTATGCAGAATCCTGTAGGCTACACCCTGAATAACGGACGTGCTGAAATGTCCGATTTTGGTGCTTTACTCACTAACCGCCATTTATGGTTTCAGTATCCCCATGTACTTACCTCAGGACTCACTACTGCAGGCTTTTTCATTGTGGGAATCTCTGCCATTAATCTTCTTCGTAAGAACAACAAGAGCTTCTTTGAAAAGTCCTTCCGCTTCGGTGCCATAGCTGCCATTATCGGAACTATCCTGGTTATTTTGGTAGGCCATGAGCAGACCCGCTCCGTTGCCAAGGAACAGCCCATGAAGATTGCCGCTGCAGAAGCGCTTTGGGAAACCTCTGCTCCTGCACCCTTTGCAGTCGTAGCCAATATTGATCAGGAAAATCGTACCAACAAAGGTGAGCTGACTATCCCCGGTGGATTAAGCTTCCTCCTTTACTTTAATTTTGAAGGAGAGGTGCAGGGAATCAATGATCTCCAGGCTCAGTTGGAAGCTGAACATGGAGAAGGCGACTACATACCTCCCGTTACCGTTATCTTCTATGCCTTCCGTGTAATGGTAGCTGCCGGAGGACTGATGCTGATTCTGGGAATCGCTGCCATTATCTTAATGAAGAAAAAGAATGATCTTTCCGGCTATCATAAGTGGATGACCATCTTTTCCCTTGCCCTTATCCTTCCCTACCTGGCCAATGCCGCCGGATGGCTCATGGCAGAAATGGGACGTTATCCTTGGGTAGTTTACGGTTTGCAGACCATGGAGGATGGTGTTTCCACTGTTACCGATCCGATTTCTCTTTTGATATCTCTTATTGGCTTTGTTGCCATCTATACGATTTTAGCCGTAGTCACCATTATTTTAATGAAACGGCATGGTGTGGCAAATCCTGAGCTTGATCAGGAGGTTGTTTCA
>JBJELS010000130.1:0-2564 GCA_051879275.1 Lachnospiraceae bacterium | reverse complement strand
CATAGAGAAAAATAATGCCATTCCCGCTTCCAGAATACCTGCCCTTATTTCATTTCCCCAGGGAGCGGGATAGTGTCCCATCATATAGGTATAGCTTTCCCCGGTCTGAAGAAGGCATAAAAATAAGACTGCCGACAGGATTCCCACCGTCAGGATAACACAGGTATTCAGCCATTTCGCAGCCTTAGCCGAAAGAACAGAGGACAGGGTTCCGCTGATCATGGACAGAATAATACAAAAGAACGGAATATTCTGCCAAAACATCAATTCTTCTTCCATTTCTACAGTCCCTCCTTCTTCAGTCTGGTGGAGATTTCGTCCAGATCCAAAGTATGATACCGCCGGTATAAACGAATGGTTAAGGACAGCATCAGGGCTGTTACCGAAACACTGACCACAATACCGGTCAGCACCAATCCCGAGGGTACCGGATTAATATAGGCTGTAACCTCCTGTACTCCATCTACGACAATCGGGGCAACCCTTCCCTTTATATACCCTTTTTCTGCAAGAAAAAGATAAATGGCCGTGTCCATAATATTCAGACCGATAATTTTTTTAATCAGATTTTTTTGTAAAAGCAGATTGGTGAAGCCGATAACGAACAGAGTAACGGACACCGCTTCCCCGTAGTTAATCCAAAAATAATTTCCCACTGCTAAAAGCCTCCTTTTCTAAACATCACATAGAAGGTATACATGGTGCAGGCTACAACCAGCCCCACACAGATATTCAAGGGTAAAATCAGTCCACTGCTTAAAATGGCTCCCGGCTCTCCCAAAGGAATCCCACTCTCTAAGTGGTTTGCTCCCGTAAAAAAGGAGTAGCTTTTTGCCACAGCGTAAAAGCCAAGGGCAAAAAAGCATATTGTTTTATAGGTTTTTTCCGTAAAAAACCGTTCTGTTTTTTCAAAGCCAAAGGCATTCAGATATAAAATCAGTCCTGCACCCATAATTGCTCCTCCGGAAAATCCCCCGCCCGGAGACAGATGCCCATTTAAAATCACATAAATACCAAACAGCAGAATTACCGGTACCAGAATAGTGGCCACCTTTTGGAGAATAAGATCGTTCTTCGGCTCATATATCCGGTCATTTTCTGTCTCCTCTCCTATGGTCATGTCCGTTTCTTCATCCTTTTTATGCTTGTCCACACGAAGAAGAATCAATACCGTGATGGTGGCAATAAACAGCACATGGGATTCCCCCAGCGTATCAAAGGCACGGTAGTCCAGAATCATTCCCGTTACAATATTTACCGCACCGGTTTCCTGCAGTCCCTGTTCAATATACCGGGCAGATACCTCATTATTATCCGGTCTGTCGGCCTCTCCCGTGGGAGGAAGAAAAGATACGGTTATCCACAGTACACTGATTAAAATCAGACAAAAAATCACACAAAAAATCTGATAAAGACGGGAAACAATTTTCAGCTCCGGATTTTTTGCGGGATCATACAGCTTTTCCCGAAGCCTTTCTCTCTCCTTCTCTTTATCCGTAAGCACAGACTTCTTTCTCTCTATCTTCTCCGGTTTTATTTCCATCCGGCCCAGATAAGGGTCCTTTTGTCCATCCAGCCATCGGGAAAAGCTGAAGCCTTCCCTGTGTTCATATTCCGGTCTAATCTTACTCACTTTCCTCATCCCCCTTCATGGCATGAATTTTTTTCAGTGTAATAAAAAACAGTATACTGGTCACCCCTGCTCCTACCGCAGCCTCTGTAATGGCCAAATCCGGTGATTCCAGCAATATCCAGATGATGGACATAATCAGACTGTAGGACATAAAAATCAGAATGGAATTTAACAGCTTTTTAGAAAAGCTTACTGCTATGGCACATACCAACAGAAAGCCCATAAGAATATAGGTAAAAATCTGCATCTATTCTTCCTCCTTCAATTCCTCTTTCTCGATATCACAAAAAAGATCCAGCTTTTCGTTGGTGGTTACCTCAAACCGGGAAATCAGATGGGATGATACCGGAGAGGCCAGCCACAAAAAAAGAATCACCAGAAGAATCTTCACCGAGGTCAGATTAAAGCCGGTGAAAATCATTAAGCCCAGCATGCATAAACCGATTCCCAGTGTATCTCCGATAGCCGCTGCATGCATACGGTTTAATACAAAGCCAAAGCGGAAGGATCCGAATACTTCAATGGCAAATAAAAATAAACCCAAAACAAGAAATACGGTGCCCACGATAAACTGTAACCATTCCAGAATTTCCATCTATTCTTCCTCCCTTTCTTTTTCTTCCCGAATTTTTCTCTCCCGATAAATTCCCATATAAACCTTGGTCAATAGAACCACCGCAAGAAAGCTGATCATGGCATAAATAATGCAAATATCCACTAAATAGCCCTCCTTTAGCAAGAGGGACAGGACAACAATAATGACCATTACCATGGTTCCCATCATATTTACTGCCACGATCCGGTCCGCAATTTTCGGCCCTCTAATGGAGCGAATCAGGCACAAAACCAGCATAATGGATAAGAAAATCAGGGTAAAATAATACAGGCTACGATAGGCTGCATCCAGCGTACTTATTTCAGCTTGCATGAT
>JBJELS010000129.1:3070-12193 GCA_051879275.1 Lachnospiraceae bacterium | reverse complement strand
TTGTGGTGATTTCTGTTAATTTGTACTTGACAAGAGGTCATTACATATCAGATTTTATTTTATAAGCGCATTTCTGATTTTTAATCAGCTTCAGTACAGCTTCTTCCACGTCTTTAGACTGTGCGTTAATAATCAGCACATAGGGATTTAATCTAAGGGGCAGCATGTCCAGAAACAAAATTCCCACCGTTACTAGAATCGCCAAAATGACTGCTATTTTATAAAGCCCCGCACCACAGATAATCCCTGTACCAATTGACCAGAATAAAAACAACAAATCCAACGGGTCTTTAATGGCCGTTCTGAATCTCACGATAGACAATGCACCCACCATACCCAGAGAAATCACAATACTGGACTGCATGGCCAAAATGATGCCTGCGGTCACAACTGAAATGATTGCCATGGAAATATTAAAATTTTTAAAATAAAAATCACTCTTAGTAACCATCTTATAAACAAAGAAAATATACACCGCAATGATAAATGTAATAATCATGGTAGTCAAAATCTGTGCTGTGGATAAATCCGCATAATTGAATCCTTCCAGAACCGATTTTTTGATTACATCAGTAAAACTCATCTCTTTATCCTCTCATTTCCCTAATTCCAATAGTTTCTGGCGTAGCGATACTTGGAAAATGCACTGCGCTGCAAAGTCCCGATTTCCAATACCTGCCCGATATACTGCGGCAAATACTCATCATATTTGACCTCCAGTACATGCTGTCCTTTCGGCAGCAAAGGAATCAGGGGAAGTTTCTCCTCCAAAAAAGCTTCTGCTGCATTGCAGCCACTGATATTTCGGTCAAAGGTAATTCTTACATTACCCCTTGGTTCCACAAAAGCTGTTCGTTCGTATTCCACGATACATTTGGGACGCATACCGTTGCCGCAGAACTGATAATACATTTCCTTTTCCAGCTCAGTACTGTTTTCCTTCAGTAAGGGGCTTTTCCCCTGTGCATATAACAAACAGACTTCTTTGGTCAGGGTGACTGCTATTTTTCTCGTCATGCCACGGTACTTCATTTTCTTTTCCAGCTTAATTATCTCACTGCTTTTGTTATAAATGCGAATACGGTATTTTCTACGATTATCTATTCCATCCTCGTTTTCCTGCAGACAGGAATCATAAAAATCATCAAAATATAAACTTCTGATATTATACATTCCTTCTTCCTGATGAGCATCCTGCTGCATCAGGGGAAGTAAGCGTGCTTTCAGCACGGCTATCTGTCCTTCTGAAACCTGAAACTTTAACTCATGTCTGTAAATCATCATTTCCTCTGCTTAGCTCACGGGTATTTGGGAATTGTCCGTTTTTCGTCCGATGTGTCCATATGGCTTACCATACAGCACATAGTGTTCTAACAAAACGTCTCTGTCATAGGGATAAAGCTCTGACAGAATATCATAATAGGTCTCCCAGTAAAATCTTACCTCAAATTCATCACTATAGTCTATACCATCGTAAAGTGCTGCCGTAACATTTCCCATATACAGCTTTTCAAAATATTCATCTAAAAAATCAATTCTCTTTTCTACATATTCATAGATATAATTATCCTGCCAATATTCCGTACCGTTGGGCCAACGCTCATAATTACGGTTATATGCGCCGCTTGCGTAAAGATACTCAAACTGCATATCCAGGATATCTACTATACTATCCCTGTTAATCACTCCATTTTCCCTTAAATCAACCCAAAATTCATATAGCATCTGTGATACCTTTTCTTCATCCAGAAAATACAGGGTACTGATATCTGTAGCCCAGGTGGTTACATTCAGGTAATATTCAGGATCATAAAGCGTATTATTAGACTCCGCCAGGCCTGTCCAGGGATTCCCCCAGGTAGCATTTAAATCCCAGGGGTTTTTGATAAACTGATAGGTTCCATCCTTCTGGTATTCTGCTGTAAAAAAAACATTTTTTCTTTGATTATCGCTGCCGCCTATCAGCAGACAAAAGAGATTATAATCAATTGCGTTCTCCAGATTAATTAAGCTGACCGCCTCATCATAAGATTCTGCTTTTCCCTTCAAGAATCTGTCAACCCAGTCTTTCAAGGGCTGCCAATCTTCTTCCACATAAGTTTGAGGATATTTCAGAATAAAAATGGGCCTCATCTCATCCGTTATCTCATTCGTATAATTGTACTCTTCGGGTATTCTCGTGGCCCTGCATTTATATAAAATATCCCCATTTTTAAGAGACAGTTCTTTTTCATCCACTCTTTCGCTCAGTAAATAAACACCCTGATATCGGCCATTGATGAACAACTCAATATACTCTTCTTTGAAACCGGGATCATTGTTCACGGTATTATAATCTGTGATTTTGCTCCAAACTTCCATGGAAAGCTTATTATGAATCAACCCTGCATCATCATATAAAGCATTCAAAATCCAATCGTCATCCTTTCGCATTCCCAAGTAGGATTTTGAACCATCCAATAACTCTACCTTATATCCCTTTTTGGGAAATTCTCTGGAAGTTCCCCCTCGTATATTGTATGCACATTCCGAAATTTGATAGGCGTTTGCCGTTCGGTAAGGATCGTAGACCTCTACTTTTCCATTCCAGGCTTCTTCAGACAGCTCCTCCTGCTGCTCCAACACCATAATCGGCATTCCGGAAAAAATCACATTAAAGGAGCAATACCTTTCATCTTCCACCAAATACAGCTCAAACATATGGCCTTCTGCAATCGCTTCCACCTTATTTTCCCAAGCCTCATCCTCTTTAAAGGCCAGTCTTCCCGTTGTTGTACTTAATTTCCCCTCCCATATTCCATTAGTTAAATCCTGTGCAATATAAATGATATTCGTCTCTTTATCATATACCACAGGATGCCCGTTATACGATAGAGCCTTTACTTTCTCATTCGGCGGCTCTTCCATCAGTGCCTTATCCCCTTTATCCATATTCTCCACCAACTCTATCCACATGACTCTGTTTCCCACAAAAGCCATGATGGCAGAGAAATTTAAAAAGACCACCAAAAAGGTAAGTGAAAAAATAATCAAAATGATTTTTCTTTTTTGATTCATTCGTTTCCTCAATCTTTCTCATTCAGCCTATTCTTCTGACAGGATATATTCATTCCACTCTTCCCTGGTCATCACCGTAATGCTGTCCAGATCATAGGCAATGCAGTACACTGAGTTAATCCAATAATCCTCCTCCGTAGACAGATCATTGTCATACAAATAACTGTATGGGCTTTCAAAGGCAGGGCGAAGCATGGGAAGGACCGGGTTACGATTTCCTTTTTCTACTTCCTCAATAATATAAGCTTCCCGTTCATTTACCTCCCGCAATATCCGGGCAAGATTTGCTCCTTCCTCAATATAAACAAAGACAAACGCCAAGGCTCCCGCCAAAATTCCTCCCACCTTCAATACGTACCAGGGCCGGTCTGCCTCGGTCAGCTTCCAGACCATTATCAGCGCCCCGATCATCATATAGATATTGGATCCGTAATACGCCCTGGCCATTGGTTCCGGTGTGGCAATAAGCACTGCCGCCGTAGCCAGGGAGGCAAAAGCAAAAATAGCAGTTTCTCCAAATTCAATCAGCCGCTTTTTTTCATAATAAAAATAAACACCCAGCAAGCAGATGATTACCATATAAATCAGAAGGTGCGTATCCATTGCCTTAAAAATCTTCAGTCCCCGGCTGATTAATGCCGCTAAGCCGGTGTAGGTCTCCTCTGCCTTCAGCAATTCACTTCTTACGGCATTTCCCGGTGCCAGAACCAGAAAAGCAAGCCCTGCCATGGAAGCAGCCATCCCGGCCACCATCCACTTTTCAATTCTTCGATTTTCCAAGACATAAATTGCTGTAAACAGACCCACGATCAAAATGGCACCACCGGAGGTATTTTCATTTCCCCAGCCTGCCAGAAAAGCAATCAGTAACAGGGCTGCAGTCATTCCTGCAGAAATTTTTCGCTGCTCCCTCTGCATTCTCAGCATATGACGAAAAAGAGTAATGAAACTCAAAATAATCATCACTCCCCACAGATAGTTGCAGGCGCCGCTCATCCAAAGCACTGTCTGGTCAAAATCCACACTGAAATTCCACAGCAGCAACTGAATCATCAGCCATAAAAATGAATCATATCGCTTTCTGCCGTCTATATTCCAATATATCAGCAGAGAGGTATAAATAAAGCATAGACTGTTGCAGATATTAAACACCCACTTAGGAAGCATACAGAAAATATCCATAATACTCTGCAGGACTATTCTTCCATTCCAGGTCATATACTTTTGATATTCATTCTGAATCAGATCACCCAAGGTAGCATAGGCACTTCGATCAAACAAAAGATCATCCGACATCAATGGAGTCAACGAATTATAAATAAATATCAAGACAAAACTCAACGTTACCAGAAGCCCAAATACTATTCTGTCCCGTTTCTGATTTCCTGCTTCTATCCTCATGCCTTAACCCTTCTTACTCCCGCATAATTCTAAATTATTTATAAAACTCCTTTGAACATACCATAATCAGAACAAAAAAACCACCTTCTTTACAGAAAATTAATAATATACTATACTGAAAATAATTTGGATTATCGGGAAAGGCATCTGTTATAATGAGTATAAACTATCGAAATATACTATATTGGATATTATTTTTATTCTTGTCCACAATTATGATTATTGCCCTATTTGGACTGTTGGGCGTTTATGAAGTATGTCCTACAGATGAAGCAACCCACGGAGTCAATGCATATGAGATGATTCAAAACGGGAATCTGTGGATTAACACTCTGCGCTATCAGGTGGATTATTACAATACTAAACCGCCTCTTATGCTTTGGCTGATCATTCTGGGATACAGGCTTTTTGGATATACCCCTCTGGGAATGAGGTTTTTTTCCGCTGTGGCAGGATTATTAATATATCTTCTTACCTTTTTCTTTGTCTTTAAAATTCGGGGAAAACTACAGGCGATTATCTTTGCTGCATTTTTACCGGCATGTACCTGCCTTTTTAACTTCCATATGTTTCGGTCCGGAGATATGGATTCCGTTTATACCCTGATTTTTTTGATTGCCGTAATCGCTCTGTACGAAGCTCAGAATAACCTGTTTTATCTTTATTTGTACGGAATTTCTCTAGGGCTCGCCTTCATGTGCAAAGGTACTCATGCCATAACCGTTTTTGGAGTCAGTCTGTTATTTACTCCCTTCCTCTATCATAAATGGGGGTTGACAAAAACGGTATTGCACTACTTTGTCTCTTATGCAACGTCCCTACTGGTAATACTCCCCTGGGCCGTAGTCAGATTCCGTTTTGACGGAACAGTATTCTTCTCCAATCTCATCCTTGGAGAAACATTAGGCCGTGTACAGGGAAGTATTTCCAGTTCCGAAAGCAGTTATTTTAGCTATGTTATTCAATTACTACGAGAGCCAATATGCTTAATCAGTATGCTTCTTATTTTTATTGCAATAATAATCTATGCCTTTCGCTCCTTAAGACCAGGTAACGAAAAGAAATTACCAAAGATATCTTTGGAAAATTCTTACTTTTATCTGATTGCGGCCTGGTTTATTGTAGTCATAGGAATCTACAGCATTACCAAGTCCGGCTTAGAATGGTATATTTATTCTGCCTATATTCCTCTGATCCTAATGGCTTCAGAAGCCTTATCCTATCTAATAGGAAAAATAAATTTGTATAGCCAATATATAGGGATGGCAATAGCAGCGGCTCTTCTTGCTTTCAGTACGCTAATCTCAATAAACTCCATCCGCCAATATCCCTGGAATGGTGATGGCGGCAGTCCCAGAATCGAATTTTATCACACGCTGCAGGAAGCACGCGATTCTACAGATGAACTGTTTGCCACAAGAACAGCCTATATTGAAAATAACTATAATATTTCTTTTGCTCCAAATTATTGGGAGCATGACTATATGTTTTACGCTGTAACATCTCTGGATGTTATATGCAAAGATGGCGGAGTATCTGCCTTTTTGGAAACCGATGATATGGAGGCAATACTGTTTTTAAGTAAAGATTTATGGGACGAGTATGCACCTGTGTTGACCGGTTATGTTATTTTAGAGGATTCCGGCTATCTGGTCTTCAGCAAATATAGATATGGCTAAAAAACTCATCTTTTTACAGTAAATAAAGCATGAATGCAAAACTCTTCACCCTACGGAGGCACTGATGAATACCCTTAATTATTCTTCTGCATTGGAGCGAAGCCTTTGGATCGACCGCATAAAAATATTTGCTGCCTTTCTGGTAGTATTACAGCATAGTATTTCACCTGTGTGGAGTACCTTCCCGATAGATACCCTTACCTGGAAAATAACGAATCTGATTTTTATTCTCTCCAGAAGTGCCGTTACTCTCTTTTTTATGTGCAGCGGTGCCGGGATGCTCAGGCACCCCCGTTCCATTGAGGATGTTCTGAAAAAAAACATTCTTCCTCTACTGAAGGTATATTGCTGCTGGATGCTGATTTACGGCTTTTTTGACAGCATATCTCTCATCCAAAGCGGGTCGGCAAGCATTAGAACCGTCTCAAATGCCTTCTTAAAATGTATTCTTTTTGGAAAATATCATACCTGGTTTATCTTTGCTCTGATAGGGCTTTATTTAATTACACCTTTTCTTTCGAGCATTACGTCTGATTATAAACACATGAGCTTCTTTCTGTTGCTCTCCTTCTTTTTTACCATCCTTATGCCCCTGTTAAGCTCCATCTCTCTTTTGGACAGGCTGACTCTCCAATTAAATAATTTTCATCTGAACTATATTACCGGATACATTCTTTACTATGTTATAGGATATTTTATCAGCAGTCTGGAATGGAAAAAAAGCTATTCCCGCCTTGCTCTTCTTCTTTTTGGGTTCAGCTATATCTTTGCTTTTATTTACAGTACCGGGATTTCTCTTCGTCGGGGAGCTCCTTCCCAGGAAATCTATGATGAATTTGGTATCTGCGGCTTTTTTATTGCCATATCTGTATTTGCCCTTTTTAAGGGAAAAAGTATATGGAAGGAGAGAAAAATCTGTACTATTCTGCTGCAGTCCGGCATTGGAATCTACCTTCTCCACCCTTTACTGCTGCCCCTCTTTGAGTCCTATACAGGGTTACAGCGAATGGCGGTATCCTTAGTCCTATATGGATTGGTGGTATTCATCTGTCAACTGATTAACAGAAGCCGACTTTTTCAAAATTTACTGTTAAAATCCTGATTTGTTATCTTTAGTAAGATTGTTTTTCAGCCGATATATTAAAAAATAGTAGCTTATTATGCCCGGATGTACATACAAAGGATTGTAGATGTGTCGTTTTTCGGCATGGGGTACATCAGTTATTACTCCATCATGGAAGAAAGGAGAGGGATTATGGCTAATACGATAACAGCTTCTATTTATAATTATTATATGACCACGTATGCTCCAAAAAGTGACGGTAGGCTTGACAGTCACAAGAAAAGTGAGCTTAAGGACATTTATAGCAATATTCTAAAAATGAATAAGGAAGCTCCTCTTTATATTCTGAAGCATAGTGAGGAAACTAAAGCCTTTGCTATTTCCCTGAAAGAGGATGCCCGTCAGCTCCAGCATACTATCCTGCAGTCTGCCGGAGATACACAGGACGATTTGTTTAAAAAGAATATCGCTTTTTCCAGCAATGAAAATATACTTTCTGCTGAATATATCGGTGAGGGCGGTTCCTCAGAAGATATTCCTGTCCACAGTATAGAAGTAAGATCTCTGGCAGCTCCCCAGATAAATGTAGGTAATTTCCTTAATGCCTACGATTTAGGTATAGAACCGGGGGATTATTCCTTTGATATCAATACAAATGGTATGGGTTATGAATTCCAATATTCTATCTCTGATAAGGATAGTAATTACGATATTCAAGCCAAATTATCCCGTTTGATTAATCAGGCTAACATCGGCCTGAATGCCACCCTGGTTGAGGGAATGAATAATACCTACGCACTTCGTATTTCTTCTACCCGTACCGGAAGCAGACCGGATGCAGATGGTACCTTTAAACCTATTTTCAGCATCAGCGACCACAAGAGCAGTCTGCAAAAGGGGTCTGTAGAATATTTGGGAATGGATTACGTAATGAGCGTGGCCTCTAACGCCCATTTTAGTGTTGATGGTGAGGAAAACACCTCTCCTTCCAACCATTTCACCATCGGAAAGGACTATCTCATTAATCTGTTTGGCACCTCTCCTGAGGGCGGAGAATCCGTAACTGTAGGAGTCAAGGCCAATACGGAATCTCTAAAATACAACATTCGCGCTCTGGTAGGAGGATATAACTCCTTTCTTCAGGCCATGGGAGAATATCATGCCAGCCATTCCGCTAGCGGTAAACTGATTCATGAAATCAGCGGAATCAGCAATCTGTATCATAATGAGCTGGATGCCATTGGCATTACCAAGTCCGAGGATGGCTCTTTGAGCATTGATGATGACCTGCTTTCCCAGGCTGCCGAATCAGAGGAGGCCGTTGATCTGCTGGCCCCCCTTAGAGACTTCTCCACCTCTCTTTATAATAAGACAGAGAATATCTCCAGGGATCCCCTTAATTATGCGGATAAAACGATTGTTGCCTATAAAAATCCGGGCAAGAACTTTCCTAACCCTTATATGACCAGCAATTATAGCGGTCTACTATTCAACTATTATTGCTGAATACTTGTGCATTTTGTAAAACTCATCCCGCTTTTAGGAGGTGAGTTTTTTTCTGTTTTACAAAATTACAACTGTTTTTTGTTGAAATTTTCCCTTTACTTTTCCCTTGTCTTGTTATATAATCATGCACACAAATTGCATTGGATATTGATTTAGATATTGTGGATTGTATAATGAAGAAAAATTTGCCTGCATGTCGGTAACTTATTAATTCCGCAGCAGAAAGGAGGATCTACTATGTTAGATTCCCAAGATATTGAATTATTACAGAATTTGATCGTAACTCCTCTGAATAAACGCATTGACAGACTAGAGGAACGCTTTGACCAAATTGATGAGCGTTTTGTCCAGCAGGATACGCACTGGGAAAAGATTCTTGATGAACGCTTCGCCCAACAGGATACGCACTGGGAAAAG
>JBJELS010000129.1:0-2970 GCA_051879275.1 Lachnospiraceae bacterium | reverse complement strand
CAGGATACGCACTGGGAAAAGATTCTTGATGAACGCTTCGCCCAACAGGATACGCGCTGGGAAAAGATTCTTGATGAACGCTTCGCCCAACAGGATACGCACTGGGAAAAGATTCTTGATGAACGCTTCGCCCAACAGGATACGCGCTGGGAAAAGATTCTTGATGAACGCTTCGCCCAACAGGATACGCACTGGGAAAAGATTCTTGATGAACGCTTTGCTCAGCAGGATACGCACTGGGAAAAGATTCTTGATGAACGCTTTGCCCAACAGGATACGCGCTGGGAAAAGATTCTTGATGAACGCTTTGCTCAGCAGGATACGCACTGGGAAAAGATTCTTGATGAACGCTTTGCCCAACAGGATACGCGCTGGGAAAAGATTCTTGATGAACGTATATACCGCAGCGAATGTATGCTGCTTGAAGAAATGGATCGTTTAGAAACCCGTCTCACTAAAAGATTGGATAAAATGCAGGTAAGTCTGGATGCACTTAATCAAGTCTACCGAATCGATTTGATGGAAAGCGGTAACTATCGCCTTTTGGAGGAAAGAGTTACTTCCCTGGAAAAACGTGTGTCCGCTATTGATTCTATGGGACACTAAACGAATCATTCTCAAAGTTGAATCTAAAAAGTGCTTCCGACTTGATGCCGAAAGCACTTTTTATTGTTATCTGATTGTTGCCTTAATGGGTTATGATTATCTCTTATAAGACAGGCATTATTCATTAATGTTCTACATATGGCGCAATAAATACTTAAGGTACCACTTTAAAAGTAAAGGATTTCTTCGCAGTACTTCCATCAGTATAGGAAATCGTTACTGTATAAGTCCCAATTTCATTACCGTAAATTCTAAGATAAGAATTTCCATTGTAGACACCTTCTGCAACAGCCAATCCTCTTTTATTGACTTTATAATCTCTTTCTTTACTTACATAATTATCCAAATCACTGCTGCTACTTAACTCTAATATATAATATGGTATAGACTTTCCTTTTTGAATTATATTATTTTTATTAGAGTATAATTGCCCATCATTTGCATTCAGCAAATATACATATGCTGTTGGTGCACAGGTATATACATTATAGATAGCACTCAAACCACTACCATCCGTTGTTTCTGCCTTTATTTGCCCCTTAGCGATAAAAGAAGTTAATGCTTTCACATTTCCTTTTTGATCCACACTCAAAATACTGGGGGTAAGACTTGTCCACTTGACATTTTTTGCCTTTGAATCAATACTTCCTAAAGAAGTTTCAAAAACCGCTGTCAACTTTAAAGTTTTTTTATAAGCAACAACATATGAGCGACCTTTCTCCGGTGCCAAGTGAAGGGCTGTTGCCGGATTGGATACAGTGACTTTAAATGTCTGTTTTTTATTCGTTCCATCTGTGGATTGTACTGTAATTGTTGCAGTTCCGATTCCTTTACCGGTTGCCGTAACCTTAACATTAGAACCACTTTTTTGAGCTGTCACTAAATCCGGACTGCCACTTGTTACAATCCAATTACTACCATCTGCAGTAACATTAACAGTAGCACTGGTAGGGGCACCAAAATTATTGGTTTTACGGAAAATATTTACTGTTTTTTGTCCTACTTGAATTTTAGTGATTTTACTAGGAATTATCGTAATCACATATGTTCTAGAAACATCAGAACCATCTTTTGCTTTTGCTGTAATAGTTGCATTACCACTTGCTTTAGCTCCAACGGTTACCTTACCCGAACTACTCACCTTAACCAGATTATTATCGCTACTCCAAACAAGACCCTTATTAGTTGCATTTTCGGGTTCAACAGATGCAACCAGATTTATAGTTCCACCAGCTGCTACTTTTTCACTTCCTAATGCAGGGCTAATGCTAATTGCCTTTACCGGTTGAACCACAGTTACAGTGAAGGAAATAGATTTTCCAAATCCATCTTTTGCCACACCGGTAATCTTCACTTTTCCCGCCTTTTGTCCAGTGATTGTCAGTGTATTATCTTTTGCACTAACTGTTGCAATAGAAATATCTGAACTACTCCAAAGAATATCGGTCGCTTTAGCATTACTTTTATCTTTTTTTGTGACGGTAACTGTACTGTTTACACTACTTTCAACATTAACCTTACTTACCGCCTTTGCCTCATTCAGTTTGATTGTTGTAATCGGATTTGTAGTTTCCTGAATGTTGAGAGTAATTGTATCGGTCGCACCACTGAATGTTCCGTTACTTCCTTTTGCTGTAACACGAATAGTACAGGTACTGGCTGTAGAAGTGCTTTTCACAGTTACTGTCCCTGACTTCACTGTAACTCCATCTGCTGTTCCTTCTACTTTCCATTCCAGATTTTTATCTGTTACATAGGCCGGACTTAAAGTCGCTGTCAACTTCAAGGTTTTTCCTTTAGCTACTGTAGTATTTCCCGTTGCAGAACTGATAGTCAGAGTAGAAGCATACTTCGGCTTTAAAGTATAGCTGACAGAAGTAACCGCACTGGCCAGCTGATTATTTTCATTAATGGCAATAGCTTTTAAAGTAACCTTACCGCTAGCGTTACAAATATTATTAAGGACGATAGCTTCATTTAGTGTATACTTAATTGCATTAGCAGAAAGGGTGCCATTTTTATAAGTTATATTCTTCCCATCTACGCTATAATAAATCGTATTGCCTGCGCCTGCTGTTATCTTTGTTGTCTGATCTATCGCTTTATCAGTAACAATTGTCCCTGCTTTCAGTGTGAATACAGGCTTCGCAGGAGCTGCAGTAACTGTCTTTAACCCTAACGCCTTAGTTAAGTTTACCACTCCTTTGCCTAATCCACTTCCGGTAACTTTATCGCAACTCTTATCCATCAGCTTCAGTAGATTATCAACCTTGTCGTGAGGCTCCGTTCCTCCCTCTACGGAGTTCCACAGTAAGGCGGCAATACCAGATACAACAGGAGTCGCCTGAGAAGTACCGCTCATTC
>JBJELS010000128.1:0-2585 GCA_051879275.1 Lachnospiraceae bacterium | reverse complement strand
AGGAGGCTAACGAATAATGAAAACCGTACAGATTTCTTTGAATTCTATTGATAAGGTAAAATCTTTTGTAAACGATATTACCAAATTTGACTGTGATTTTGACTTAGTATCCGGAAGATACGTTATTGATGCAAAATCCATTATGGGTATCTTCAGTCTGGACCTCTCCAAACCCATCGATTTAAATATCCACGCAGAGGATAATCTGGATACCGTTATGGATGTATTAAAAACCTATACCGTATAAACAGATCTACATACATTCTGTAAAATAATACCGCTGCCTTAAGTATCTCTTAAGGCAGCTTTTTCAGTTCTATCCTTTTTTCGTTTTCTCTACTCTTCTTCGGGACGCACAATTAAAAGTTCCTCTGTAGAAAGGGCCTTCTCCAGAAGCTCCCCGATTATTTCGTTTAAGTTTTCCTCATGACGTTTAATATACTCCAGATTGGGTTTTGTCACGGGATGCTTTGCCACAAAAATAGTACAGCAGTCCTCATAGGGCTGAATGGAGGTCTCATAGGTTCCTATTTTCTCAGAGATTTCCACAATTTCCTGTTTATCCAGCCCAATGCAGGGGCGATATACCGGTAAGGTACACACCTCATTGGTAGCGTATAGGGAATGCATGGTCTGGGAAGCCACCTGACCGATGCTTTCTCCCGTAATCAAGCCCAGGCATTCCGTCTCTTTGGCAATTTTTTCTGCAATTTTCATCATATAACGGCGCATAATGATTGTCAGCTCCTCATGAGGGCATTTTTCATAAATTGCCAGCTGAATATCGGTAAAATTGACTATGTGCAGATAAATCGGGCCGCTGTAACGGGAAATCTGTCTGGCCAAATCCACTACCTTCTGTTTTGCCCGTTCACTGGTATAGGGCGGGGCATGGAAATAAACTGCGTCAATTTTTACTCCCCGTTTACTGATCATATATCCCGCAACAGGAGAATCAATCCCACCGGAAAGCAGCAGCATGGCCTTCCCGTTGGTCCCCACCGGCATACCGCCGGGGCCCGGAATAATCTGTGAATAAATATAAATTTTCTCCCTGATTTCCACATAAAGGTTGATTTGGGGATTGTGTACATCTACACGCAGCTGCGGAAAGGTATCCAACAGTATCCCGCCAATCTCCCGATTCAGCTCCATCGTATCTAAGGGATAGTTCTTCCTTGCCCTTCTGGCTACTACCTTAAAGGTCTTATTCTTATCCGGATAAACCTGATTCATATAGTCAATAATGGTTTCCGACAGCTTTTCAAAGCCTTCATCCTCCACGTAAACTACAGGACAGATGCCGCAGATTCCGAAAACCGTCTGCAGATTTTCCACCGTTTCCTCAAAATCAAAGTCTCCTACCGCATCCACATAGATGCGCCCCTGTGCCTTACGAATCCTGAACTCTCCTTCACATCGCTTCAGTGCGTACTTAATCTGCTGCACCAGGGCATCCTCAAATAAATATCTGTTCTTTCCTTTTACGCCGATTTCAGCGTATTTAATCAAAAAAGCGGTAAACATGTTTCTCCTTACTCTGTTGCCGGGGCAACCTTACAATCAATGTCTGGTATACTTGCGAAGCATGGGGATTATATCATACAATACCTGCAATGTATAGTCGATTTCTTCTTTTGTTGTAAAAACGGATAAACTGAAACGCAGAGTAGAATCCAATAATTCCCTCTCCAGTCCCATGGCCTTCAGTGTAGCCGAATAAGCCGGCTTATTGCTGGAGCAGGCACTTCCCGCCGACACATAGATTCCTTTGTCCTCCAGGGCATGCAAAAGCACCTCACTGCGAACACCTGTGACGGAAATGCTGATAATATGAGGAGCGCTGTCCAGTCCTGTGCTCCCATTCAGACGAATGTCCGGTATATGCATTAATCCCTGAAGGAAAAGGGCTTTTAAATTTCTCATTCTTTCTACATCCGCATCCAGATTGGCGTAGATTTCTTCACAGGCTTTCCCCAGTCCTGCAATGGCAGGTACATTTTCCGTTCCTGAGCGAAGTCCCTTTTGCTGCCCGCCGCCAAAAATTACCGGAAGAATTTTCACCTTCTCCTGGATGTAGAGAAAGCCCACACCCTTGGGGCCATGAATTTTATGGCCGCTGACCGACAGCATATCTATTCCCGTTTTTTTAGGAAAAATCCGGTATTTCCCATAGCCTTGTACACCATCCACATGAAAAACAACGGCAGGGTTATGGGCCTTTATTATGCTTGCAGCCTCCTCCACCGGCTGAACCGCTCCCATTTCATTGTTGGTGTGCATAATGGACACTAAAATTGTGTCTGCTCTCAAAGCCGCCTCCAGCTCATGAAGAAGCACCCTGCCTTCCTTATCTACGGGAAGATAGGTGACTTCAAAGCCCTGGCTTTCCAAAAACTTCATGGGCTGCTTCACTGCCGGATGCTCAATACAGGTGGTAATCAGGTGTCTGCCTGCCCTTCTGTTGGCCATTGCAGCACCAATCAAAGCCAGATTATCCGACTCCGTTCCCCCGGAAGTAAAATAAATCTCTTTCTCATTTACTTTCAGATTCCTGGAAATAACGCTGCGGGAATTTTTAAGAT
>JBJELS010000127.1:0-2604 GCA_051879275.1 Lachnospiraceae bacterium | reverse complement strand
CCATCGCAAAAATTTTAGGCATCAACAGAGGGAACAGAATGCTGACACTGACGTCGGTGGCTTCTTCCGCCAAAGGACTTGAAGAGTACATAAAGGGGGCTAAACCGCAGGATGAAACGCTCAAGGGTGCCGGCTTCAGGCAGGGAGATGTTGTAAATACCATCATTACCTGTGCAGGGGGAGAAACGATTCTTCTTACCCTGGATACTACACTTCCCAGATATTATTCCAGAGGCTTTACGGTACAGGGGACGAAGGGCATGTATTGTGAGGAGAACCGTTCCCTTTATTTGGAAGGGGAAGAGCATGAGAAGGATCATTTTGAATGGAGGAAGCATTGGGGAAATGTGGAGGAATACAGGGAGCGCTTTGAGCATCCTGTCTGGAGGGCTTATCTGGAGGAGGGCGTTAAACAGGGGCATGACGGAATGGACTGGCTGGTTTTTTGCGACTTCGTAGATTTTGTCAGAGGAAAGAAGGAGCCTGAGGCAGATGTATATGATATGGCGGCGTGGATGAGTATTTCCGCATTGGCAGAAGAATCAATTGCCATGGGAGGTCATCCGGTGGCTATTCCTGATTTTACCAACGGAGCATGGATGGAAAGAAAATAGGAGGATAAGGTGAAACAAGAGAATTGGCAGAATCCGCAATTTTTACAAAAGGGAAGGGAAGAGGCAAGAGCCTACTATATTCCCTGTAAGAGCCTGGAGGAGGCATTGGTAGGAAGAAGAGAGGAATCGGGGAGATTCCGGCTTCTGAACGGAATTTGGGAGTTCAGCTATTATGAGGCTTATTATGAAATGCCGGATGAAATTACAGAATGGGACAGTATTCCGGTACCCTCCAACTGGCAGATGTATGGCTATGACAGACCCTGTTATACCAATGTGAATTATCCTTATCCGGTGGATATTCCCTATGTACCTGACGATAACCCCTGTGGAGTGTACAGGCGTAATTTTGTGCTGGAGAAAACCGATCAGGAGATATATTTGATCTTTGAAGGGGTAAATTCCTGCTTCTATCTCTATATAAACGGAGAAGAAATCGGTTACAGTCAGGGTAGCCGAAATATGGCCGAATTTAGAATTACTTCGTATTTGAAGGAGGGGAACAATGAAATACAGGTTAAGGTGCTGAAATGGTGCGACGGCAGTTACCTGGAGGATCAGGATGCCTTTCGTTTATCCGGTATTTTCCGGGATGTCTATCTGCTTTACCGTGAAAAGCAACATATTCGTGATTTCAGGCTTCAAACCACATTGGACAGGATAGAGGGAGAGGTAAGCCTTTCAACGGATAAAGAAGAAGAGATTTTTGTCTTTCTCTACGAGGGGAAAGAGCTTATTCACAGGACTGTCGTTCGGGATGGATGCTTTTTTCTTAGGGTAAATAATCCCAAGCCCTGGAGTGCGGAAAAGCCTTATTTATATACTCTGATTTTGCAGATGGGAAAGGAGTTTATTCCCTGGCAGATAGGCCTTCGTACCATAGAGGTATCGGAAAAGGGAGAATTGCTGTTTAACCAAAGGCCCATAAAGCTAAAGGGAGTAAATCATCATGATACACATCCTGAAAAAGGGCAGGTCATGAGTCGGGAGGATATGCTGAAGGATCTTCTGCTGATGAAGCAGATGAATATCAATACGATACGTACCTCCCATTATCCTCCGGCACCTGAATTTCTGATTCTGTGTGATCAGCTGGGCTTTTATGTGATGGACGAAGCGGATTTGGAAATACACGGGTTTGTGACGAAGGATACCATGTGGGAGTATAAGGTCTATGATGAAACCTGGCCCACAGACCATCCGGACTGGAGAGAGGCTCTTTTGGAAAGAGCGGTAAGAATGGTGGAGCGGGATAAAAATTTTACCAGTATTTTTTCCTGGTCAATGGGAAATGAGAGTGGCTATGGACGTCATTTTGATGAAATGTGTCGCTGGACCAAAGGAAGGGATTCTCAAAGACTGGTTCATTACGAGCGTGCGTATATTGCGGATAACCCGGAATGTATAGAGATTGAAAGCCGTATGTATCTGGATATAGAGGAGCTGGACAGGGAGGGAAAAAGGGAAAGCAAACGGCCCTTTTTTCTTTGTGAGTATTCCCATGCCATGGGAAACGGCCCGGGTGACTTACATGATTATTGGGAAGTCATCTATCGCCATCCCAGACTGCTGGGAGGATGTATATGGGAGTGGGCTGACCATGCAGTAAAGAAAGGCGATAACTTTTACTATGGAGGAGATTTTGGAGAACTGACCCATGACGGCAATTTCTGTGTAGATGGTCTTGTATCTCCTCAAAGAGAAATCAAAGCCGGTACGCTGGAGGCGAAGGCGGTTTATCAGCCAATGTCAGCCCGTCTGGTATCAACAGACCCTTTATTGGTGGAAATAACGAATCTTCATGATTTTACCGATTTGAATGAATATACTCTGGAATGGATTTATGAGATAGATGGTCGTGTGGAACAGAAGGGAGAGAAGGTGCTGCCTGTTGCCCCTGGGGAAAGCAGGTGCTTTCGTCCCGGGCTTCAGCTCAGGACATACTGTAATTGGGGCAGCTATCTGTCCCTTCGGGTGAAGAAAAGGCATT
>JBJELS010000126.1:0-2616 GCA_051879275.1 Lachnospiraceae bacterium | reverse complement strand
CTGGAACAGATTATTCAAAAGGAGAGGCCCGATGCCCTGCTTCCTAATCTGGGAGGGCAATCCGGATTGAATCTGTGCGCCGAGCTGCATCAGGCAGGTATTCTGGAAAAATATCAGGTTAAGGTAATCGGCGTTCAGGTTGACGCCATCGAACGAGGTGAGGACCGTATCGAATTTAAGGAAGCCATGGATAAGCTGGGGATTGAAATGGCCCGCAGCGAAGTCGCCTATACGGTTGAGGAAGGACTTGCCATTGCTGAGAAGCTGGGTTATCCCGTGGTTCTTCGTCCCGCTTACACTATGGGCGGTGCCGGCGGCGGACTGGTTTATAATAAGGAAGAGTTAAAGACCGTCATCTCCAGAGGCTTACAGGCCAGTCTGGTAGGACAGGTATTAGTAGAAGAATCCATTCTGGGCTGGGAAGAGCTGGAGCTGGAGGTAGTTCGTGATGCTGAAGGTAATATGATTACTGTCTGCTTTATCGAAAACATTGATCCTCTTGGTGTACACACCGGCGATTCTTTCTGCAGTGCCCCTATGCTGACCATTTCTGAAGAGTGTCAGAAACGCTTGCAGGAGCAGGCTTACAAAATCGTTGAATCGGTTCAGGTAATTGGCGGAACCAATGTTCAGTTTGCTCATGACCCCGTGACCGATCGTATCATCGTTATCGAAATCAATCCCCGTACATCCCGTTCATCTGCTTTGGCAAGTAAGGCTACCGGCTTTCCCATCGCTCTGGTATCCGCCATGCTGGCTGCCGGTCTTACCTTAAAGGACATTCCCTGTGGTAAATATGGAACTCTGGATAAATATGTACCGGACGGCGATTATGTGGTAATTAAATTTGCTCGCTGGGCCTTTGAAAAGTTTAAGGGTGTAGAAGATAAGCTGGGAACACAGATGCGTGCCGTAGGTGAGGTCATGAGTATCGGCAAGACCTACAAGGAAGCCTTCCAAAAGGCTATCCGCAGCCTGGAGACCGGACGGTATGGTCTGGGACATGCTAAGAATTTTGATACCCTCACCCGGGAACAGCTTTGCAAAATGTTGGGCAATGCCTCCAGTGAACGCTATTTTATCATGTATGAAGCTCTCAGAAAGGGAGCTACTACCGAGGAGCTGTTTGAAATCACCAAGGTTAAGCCCTATTTTATTGAGCAAATGCGTGAGTTAGTAGAAGAAGAGGAAGCCCTTCTGAAAAACAAAGGCAACCTTCCTTCTGATGAAGCTCTCATCTCAGCCAAGAAGAATGGATTTTCCGATAAATACTTAAGCCAGATTCTGGGTATTTCCGAGGAGACTATCCGGAATAAACGAATCAATTTAGGACTTACTGAGTCCTGGGAAGGTGTTCATGTAAGCGGTACCGAAAACAGTGCCTACTACTATTCCACCTACAATGCACCGGATAAAAATCCTGTCCATAATGACAAGCCTAAGATTATGATTTTAGGCGGTGGTCCCAATCGAATCGGACAAGGTATTGAATTTGACTACTGCTGCGTACATGCAGCCCTTGCCTTAAAGAAAATGGGCTTTGAAACCATTATCGTCAACTGTAATCCGGAGACTGTTTCAACTGACTACGATACCTCCGATAAACTTTATTTTGAACCTCTGACTCTGGAGGATGTTTTAAGTATTTATCATAAAGAACAGCCGGTGGGAGTAATCGCCCAGTTTGGCGGGCAGACTCCTTTAAATCTGGCTGCAGAGCTGGAAAAAAACGGGGTGAAGATTCTGGGTACCTCTCCTTCGGTTATTGATTTAGCAGAAGACAGGGATCAGTTCAGAGCCATGATGGAAAAGCTGGATATTCCCATGCCCGAATCAGGCATGGCTACCACCGTAGAAGAAGCTTTGGCTATCGCCGCAAAGATTGGTTATCCGGTAATGGTTCGTCCCTCCTACGTTCTCGGCGGACGGGGTATGGAAGTAGTTTATGATGATGAAAGCATGCAGAGTTATATGCTGGCTGCAGTTGGTGTCACTCCTGACAGGCCTATTCTGATTGACCGGTTTTTGAACCATGCTATGGAATGTGAGGCCGATGCTATCAGCGATGGAACTCATGCTTTTGTCCCTGCCGTTATGGAGCATATTGAACTGGCCGGTGTTCACTCCGGTGACTCCGCATGTATTCTTCCCAGTGTCCATATTTCTCCTGAAAATGTGGACACGATTAAAGAATATACCAAACGCATTGCCGAAGAGATGCACGTTAAGGGTCTGATGAATATGCAGTATGCCATCGAGGACGGCAAGGTTTATGTTCTGGAAGCCAATCCCCGGGCATCCCGCACCGTGCCTTTAGTCTCTAAGGTATGCAATATCCGCATGGTACCTTTGGCCACCCAGATTATCACCTCTGAAATTACCGGTAAGCCTTCACCCGTTCCCTCCTTGAAGGAACAGGATATTCCTTATTATGGTGTAAAGGAAGCTGTCTTCCCCTTCAATATGTTCCAGGAGGTGGATCCCATTCTGGGACCGGAAATGCGCTCCACCGGTGAGGTGCTTGGTCTCTCCGATTCCTACGGTGAAGCCTTCTGTAAGGCACAGGAGGCCACCCAGTCCAAGCTTCCTATGGGGGGAACCGTTCTGTTCTCCGTT
>JBJELS010000125.1:0-12443 GCA_051879275.1 Lachnospiraceae bacterium | reverse complement strand
ACAAAAACATCAAAAATATGATTGGTAAATTTTCTACGATTCTGGGTGACAATGAAATCAATATCACCGATATGATCAATAAGTCTAAGGGCGAGGTTGCTTACACCATGTTTGATGTGGAAACCCCCTTATCCCAAGAAATCATTGAGGCGTTAAAGTCGGTTGAAGGCGTATTCAGGGTCAGAGTGGTAAAATAAAAGTAATGAATACTTTTGTAAAGGCAAGCAGCAGGGCCTGGAGAAAAGTAGGAATATGAACGATAATAGAGGCTGTGGTGTATTTAGCCACAGCCCCTTCTTTCATCTTAATTCAGTATTTCTTTAAACTCTTCTTTAAACTTACGTTCCCGTTCTACGGCGGCTTCTGTAGCCAAATCCATATACTTCATAAAAACCTCTTCCACAGGCATGGCATAAACCAGTGCCAGCTTCTGTAAGATGGGACGAAGCATATCCAGCTGCTCAGAAATGCGAACCTGTTCAGGGTTTACATCAGCCATATGTTCTTCCACAAAAGCATTAATCTGATTTAAAAATTCTCTATCCTGGTCTGTCATATTTTCCTCCGATGAATCAGTATAATAAAAGAGCCTACGCTCTTCAATATATCACTTGCTTACCTGCTTGTCAAAATGGTATGATAATAAAAATACAAAAGGAGATTAACACTATGGCCATTATTCGTTCTTTTCGGGGAATCCGCCCGCAAACTGAATATGCGCAGAGGATTGCGGCCCTTCCCTATGATGTATACAGCAGTGAAGAAGCAAGAGAAGTTGTAGAGAAGGAGCCATTTTCTTTTTTACGGATAGACAGAGCAGAGACTAATTTTCCTCCCGGACAGGATATGTATGCTCCCTGTGTATATGAAAAGGCAGGAGGTCTGCTTCGGGAATGGCTGGAAAAAGGATATTTACTGCAGGAAGAAAGGAAGGCTTACTATCTCTATGAGCTGACCATGAAGGGACGGGTACAGACAGGAATCGTTGGAGTTGCCTCTGTAGATAATTACAACAATCGGGTGATTATGAAGCATGAAAATACCAGAAGCGATAAGGAATTGGATCGAATCTGCCACATTAAGGGCTGCGGGATGCAGACCGGCCCCATTTTTCTGGCCTACCGGGATGATAAAGCCCTGAATATTCTGGTAGAGAAGGTGAAGGAGAGAGAGCCTCTTTATGATTTTACCGAAGAGGATGGGGTACGCCACCGGGTCTTCAGAATTGATGCCCAGGATGAGATAAAGGGAATTGAAGAGGCCTTTAAAAGTATTAATCAAATCTATATTGCAGATGGTCATCATCGCTGTGCTTCCGCAGTAAAGGTATGTATGGATAGGCGGGCAGAGAATCCGAACTATACGGGAGAGGAAGATTATAATTATTTTCTATCCGTTCTTTTTCCCCAGTCCCAGCTGGAAATTCTGGATTATAACCGGGTGGTGAAGGATTTAAACGGTTTGACTAAGGAAGAGTTTATCAGCAAGCTTTCCCAAAGCTTTCAAATCAGTAAGGCAGATAAACCGGTTAAGCCGCAAAGAAAGGGAGAATGGGGCATGTATCTGGAGGATGACTGGTATCTTCTGAGGTTAAAGGAGGAGATTCTTCTGCCCCGGGATGCCGTACATGCTTTGGATGTTTCCATTCTGCAGGAATACTGCCTTGATCCCATTTTGGGAATTAAGGATCCCAAAACGGATAAACGGATTGATTTTATCGGAGGAATCCGGGGAATTGAAGAGCTGGAAAAAAGAGTACATAAGGATTGCAAGGTGGCCTTTTCCCTGAAGGCTACATCCATGGATGAGCTGTTTGCCGTGGCCGATCAGGGTCTGTTGATGCCACCTAAATCCACATGGTTTGAACCCAAATTAAGAAGCGGTCTTTTTTTGCATAAATTATAAACATGCTGCTGTATTAAACAGCAGGAATTGGAGGAAACGATGAAGGATAAGCTGTATCAATTAATGAATTGGGCCAGAATAGAAGGAATTGTATATTCAGAGGAAGATCGTCCGGAGGAGGTATTGGGGCCTCATCCCGTGGGGAACAGTATTCTTTATCAGGCCTTTTTCCCTTTTGTACAAAAGGCGACTTTGGTGCTGGAGGAGAAAGGAAAACGGGTGGTTATGGAGGAGGCTGACGAAGCAGGCTTTTTTGCCGCCGTTACAGTCGGTAAAACCGTTGGACCTTACCACTATGAGCTTATGGATCTGAAGGGGGATTTACGGGAACAGAAGGATCCCTATGCCTTTCCGGTCACGCTGGAAAAAGAGGAGCTGAAGAAATTTTATCATGGAATCCATTATGAGCTGCATAAAATGCTGGGCAGCCATTTAACTACCCTTAACGGAGTAAAAGGAATACGTTTTGCCGTCTGGGTACCGGATGCTGTTCGGGTCAGTATTGTAGGAGAATTTAACCACTGGGACGGAAGAGTATATCCTATGTGCCGGATAGGGGAGTCGGATGTATTTACCCTGTTTATTCCGGGCTTGAGTAAGACCACTGCCTATCAATACGAGATCAAATATTCCGGGGACAGAATAAGTCTGCAGGAGGATTTCTTTGCAGCTTCCCTCCAGCTGGAAGACAGAAGCTGCTCCCAAAGCTATCGGGAGGAAGATATATCCTGGAAGGATGAGGATTATATTGCCCAAAGAGGAAGTCAGAATGACCGGATATTTCTTTACCAGGCAAGCCGGGAGGAGCTGCTTGAACCCAAGATACTGGCTGAACGGGCAGCTTCAGAAGGTTATACCCATGTGGTCTTACCGGAGACGGTGGGAAGCAGGCATTTTTACCAATTTTCCATTAGCTTTGGAGAAAAATATGGAATCCGGGAGCTGGTGAATCAGCTGCATCAGAAGGGCATAGGTGTTCTTTTGCAGTGGAATATTGCAGGAATCCACAATACACAGAGAAAGGAGTTCAGTAACTTTTATCTTGCGAATGTGCTGTATATTTTGGAGCAGTATCATCTGGATGGTGTAGTATTCTCTCAAATGGCCTCGTTGCTGTATCTGGATTACGGAAAAACAGATGGACAGTGGCGGCCCAATATTTACGGCGGTAATGAGAATCTGGATGCAGTGGAATGGGTGAAGCATATGAACAGTATTCTCAGAAAGAGAGTGAAGGGCTGCCTGATTCTGGCCGATATGGATGCCATCTGGCCGGGAGTGACGGACAGACTGGATGAGGAGGGATTGGGCTTCGATTACCGATACGATACGGATTTTACCAAGGAGTTTCTTTTTTATCTGGAAAATGATCCTTATTTTCGCTCCGGCATTCATCAAAATATTACGGAGCGTATGCTGTATGCTTATCGGGAACGCTTTATTATGGCCTTCGGACAGGAGCAGTGCGGTAATCTTTGGGAAAGAATACCCGGACAGGAGGAAGAGAAGTTTAAGACATTGAAACTGGCCTTAGCCTATCCCATGTTCCTGCCGGGGAAAATGCTTTCCTCCTACCAGGCACCGGGAAAATACGAAAAGTATTTTTCCCGTATGGTAAAGGAATGCTGTCTCTGGAATCAAACACTTTCACCTTTGGAGGCAGAGGATGGGAATAGTGAGAATTTTTCCTGGATAAACTGTTTTCAGCATAATGATTGTGTAGTCAGCTTTTACCGGTGCAGCAGGGAGGATAAGGGTGTCGTTCTGGTTATTGCCAATTTTGCCAATGCAGTCAGAGAAGATTTTCATGTGGGTGTACCCCATGAGGGAAAATACAGGCTGTTTTTCCATACGGAAAGTAAAGCCTATGGGGGAAGGCTTGAGCTAAACCAGGCACCTATTTATACCAGGGAGCAGGAATGGGACGGCCTAATGCAGTCCATTACAGTAACCCTGGCGCCCCTTTCTCTGCAGGCTTATGTCTTCGTTCCCTATACAGAGGCGGAGCTTTACGAAATCGCCCGGAAAAAGGCAGAGGAAATTCGTCTTAAGCTGGAGCAGGAGGCAATGGATAAGGCTAAGGAGCTGAAAGAAAGCAGCCTTAAGGATACTCTGGCAATTCAGGTAGAAAAATGTGAGGAAGCCATTTTGCAGGGAAGCGAAAGTAAACGGAAGCTGGAAAGCAGACAGAAGAGCAGTGGAGCAGGCAGCAGGAGAAAAACAGCGGATAAATAAGCCATAAGTGGGCAATAAATGGAGAGACAGGTATGGAAAGTATGCAATTGGAAGAAATTGATATGGGAATTATAGAAAGCTTTCTTACGCAGCTGCCGGAAAAGGTTTTTCATATGGCCCTTCGTGTGGTTCTGGCCCTTGTGGTATTTCTGGTAGGTGTGCAGCTAATCAAATTTGCCAGAAGAATCCTTAAGAAATCCCTGACCAGGGCCCATGCAGATGTGGGGGTAATTCAGTTTCTGGATTCTTTCGTAAAAATCGGACTGTATGCGGTTCTGGTTCTGTTTATTCTTACTGGCTTCGGTGTGGAGGCGGCCAGCATTATCGCGGTAATCGGTTCTGCCGGAGTAGCCCTGGGGCTGGCCCTTCAGGGAAGCCTTTCCAATCTGGCGGGAGGAGTATTGATCTTACTGCTGAAGCCTTTTCGGGTAGGGGATTATATTATTGAGGACAGCAACAAAAATGAAGGAACGGTTTCTGAGATTCAGATTTTTTATACCAAGCTGACTACTCCGGACAATCGGGTAATCGTACTTCCCAACGGGACTCTGGCCAATACCAGCCTTACTAATGTGACCTATATTCCTTATCGCAGGATGGATATTCGGGTGGGAATTTCCTATGACAGCGATATACGCAAGGGGAAGGAGGTTATTTCCCGGCTGCTGGAGGAGGATGAAAAGGTACTGAAGGACAAAGAGAGAATGGTCTTTGTGGATACTTTGGGAGACAGTGCAGTGGTTATCGGTGTTCGCTGCTGGTTCTTAAATGAGGATTTCTGGGAAGGAAAGTACCGAATTACCGAGCAGATAAAGTATGCTCTGGATGAAAACGGAATCGGGATACCTTATCCCCAGCTGGATGTACATCTTCAAAAAATAGACTTGTCAAAATAAGATTAAAACGTTATAATGTAATCCGTGGGTGCCATGAGACACCCACCACAATGCTTCCGTGGCTCAGTTGGTAGAGCAACGCATTCGTAATGCGTGGGTCAGGGGTTCGAGTCCCCTCGGGAGCTTTTTTTGTACCCAATTTCAGGCCCATCTTTTTTCCAGCAGATTAATCAGCTGATACAATCCCACGGCGATGATGCAAAGAATCAGAATGGACAGGATCAGCAGGTCAAGCTGGAAGACCTGACTGCCGTAAATAATCAGATAGCCCAGCCCTTCCTTTGCTGCCAGAAATTCTCCGATGATTACCCCAACCAGACAAAGTCCGATATTTACCTTCATGTTACTGATAATTACCGGTATGGAAGCGGGAAGAATCACTTTGGTCAAGGTATCTTTTCTATTGCCTCCCAGGGTATAAATCAGCTTGATTTTTTCTTCTTCTACCTGGGAAAAGCCGGTATACATATTGATGATGGAGCCAAATAGGGCAACGGATATTCCGGCAATAATAATGGTCTTCATTCCGGTGCCCAGCCATACAATAATAAGAGGGGCCAGGGCAGATTTAGGCAGAGAATTGAGGATAACCAGAACCGGCTCCAGAACCTCTGCAGCTTTCGGAAAGAAAATCAGGCTGATTGCAGACAGAATGGAAATCAGAATGACTAAAATGAAGCTTAAGCAGGTTTCCAAAAGAGTAATTCCCATATGCCTGAAAATGGCATAGTCCTGTGTCATTTTTAGAAAAAGGGAAGTAATCCGTGAAGGGCTGCTGAAAAAGAAGCTGTCAATGAAGCCCAGCTTTGCACTTCCTTCCCACAAAATCAGAAAGGTAATCAATAAGAGTATTCTGCTGGCAATAATCATTACCTTGTGCTGTTTGTAGCTTTTCAGATAATTCCTTTGTTCCAGTGAGAGGGAAAACTCCTGTTTAACCAACTCCTTTTTCATCCCATAAATCCTCCCATAAAGTATTGAAATAGCCGTTAAATTCCGGTGCGCTGCGATAACCCAGAGGAGAGGCATCCCTAAGGGTTAAGGAAATCTCCATCTGATTTTTGATTTTTGCCGGTCTTTTGGTGAGAACCAGTATCCGGTCAGCCAGACTGATGGCCTCTGACAGATTGTGGGTAACCAGAAGGGCTGTTTTCTGGTTTTCCCGAATGATTTTTCCAATATCACCGGAAACGGAAAGCCGGGTCTGGTAGTCCAGGGCGCTGAAAGGCTCATCCAGAAGCAGTACCTCCGGATTTAAAGCAAGAGTACGGATCAGGGCTGCCCTTTGGCGCATTCCGCCGGAAAGCTGGGAAGGTCTGCTGTCTTTAAATTCGGCCAGACCATATTTTTCCAGCAAAGAGGAAACGTATCCCAGATTGGCTCCTGTCATTTGGTTTTTCAGCTCCAGTCCCAGAGTGACATTTTCCCATATGGTTCGCCAGGGAAAAAGATGATCGTGCTGAAGCATATATCCGATTTGTGGGATATCCGCCTGGTGCTGGGTATCATACAGGTCTTTTCCATGAAACAGCAATTTGCCGGACTGGGGCTTTAATAAGCCGGCAAGAAGATTCAGCAAAGTGGATTTCCCGCAGTCGCTGGGGCCTACAATGGCAAGAAATTCTCTTGAAGCAAACTGAACGGAAAGTCTATCCAAAGCCTTTGTTTCTCCGGACAGGGTGTGGTAGGAATAGGATAAGTCTTCCAGAGACAAAATCGGCTGTTCATCGGAGTGGGTATGATAATCCATAAATGCCTCCTGAAATAAAAATATAATCTATAGTATGAAAAAAAGAAAAAAGGGTGAATTTTGTCATGCATATGTCCGCGTATTGAAGACAAATGATTTTTATAGAAAAACATCCTTGCTTAACCGAAAAACTTGTGCTATTATCAAATGCAGATTAAATTTCCATATGGAGGATAAGGAAATGGCACAGTTATGGGGTGGCCGTTTTACAAAAGAAACGGACAAATTAGTCTATCAGTTTAATGCATCCATTACCTTTGATCAGAGGTTCTTTCAGGAAGATATTGAAGGAAGTATAGCCCATGTGGTTATGCTGGAGAAGCAGGGAATCCTTACAGTAGAGGAAAAGGATGCCATTGTGGTAGGCTTGACCGGAATCCGCAAGGATGTAGAGGAAGGCAAGCTGATGATTACGGAGGAATATGAGGATGTACACAGCTTTGTAGAGGCTAACCTGATTAATCGAATAGGAGAAGCCGGGAAAAAGCTGCATACAGGCAGAAGCCGTAACGATCAGGTGGCGCTGGACATGAAGCTTTATACCCGCAATCAGGTGGTTGCGGTGGATGAGCTGCTGAAGGAGCTGCTTACGGTTTTAAACAGGATTATGGGGGAAAACCTGAATACTTATATGCCGGGCTTTACCCATTTACAGAAGGCTCAGCCAATTACCCTGGCTCATCATATGGGAGCCTATTTCGAGATGTTTAAGCGGGACAGAGGCCGTATGCGGGATATTTATGCCCGGATGAATTTTTCGCCCCTGGGAAGCGGAGCTCTGGCAGGAACCACCTATCCTCTGGATCGGTTTTATACCGCCTCTTTATTGGGCTTTGAGGGTCCCACAGACAATAGTATGGACAGTGTATCTGACAGAGATTATCTTATTGAGTTTTTAAGCGCTCTGTCTACGATTATGATGCACCTTAGCCGTTTTTCGGAGGAAATCATTATCTGGAATTCCAATGAATACGGTTTTGTGGAAATCGATGATACCTATTCTACGGGAAGCAGCATTATGCCCCAGAAAAAGAACCCGGATATTGCAGAGCTGGTAAGGGGGAAAACCGGACGTGTATACGGAGCTCTGGTCTCTCTTCTGACAACCATGAAGGGGATTCCTCTGGCATACAATAAGGATATGCAGGAGGATAAGGAGCTGACCTTCGATGCCATTGATACGGTGAAGGGCTGTCTCCATCTGTTTACGGGAATGATGGAATCCATGACCTTTAAGAAGGAAAGGATGGAGACCAGTGCCATGATGGGCTTTACCAATGCTACAGATGCAGCGGATTATCTGGTAAAAAAAGGAGTTCCCTTCCGGGATGCTCACAGCATTATCGGACGTCTGGTGCTTTATTGTATAGATAAGGCTTCTTCCATAGATGCTCTGACAATAGAAGAATTAAAACAGATCAGTCCTGTTTTTGAGGAGGATGTGTATGGAGAAATCAGCCTGAAGACCTGTGTGGAAAAACGGCTTACCCACGGGGCTCCCGGTGCACAGATTATGAAAAAGCAGGTGGAAGCCAATGCTAAATATTTAAAAGAAGGAGATTGGAAGCATGAGTGACAGATTAAAGGTAGGGATTTTAGGAGGAACCGGAATGGTGGGACAGAGATTTATTTCTCTATTGGAAAACCATCCCTGGTTTGAGGTGACTACTATTGCAGCCAGTGAAAGAAGTGCCGGAAAAACCTACGAAGAAGCAGTAGGGGGAAGGTGGAAGATGACCACCCCCATGCCGGAGGCGGTAAAAAAGCTGGTGGTAATGAATGTGAATGAAGTAGAGAAGGTGGCAGCAGAAGTAGATTTTGTATTCAGTGCCGTAGATATGACTAAAGAGGAGATTAAGGCTATAGAGGAGGCCTATGCAAAGACAGAGACCCCGGTAGTATCCAACAACAGCGCTCATCGTTGGACCCCGGACGTTCCCATGGTGGTGCCGGAGATTAATCCTGACCATATGAAGGTAATTGATTTTCAGAAAAAAAGGCTGGGAACCACCAGAGGCTTTGTGGCAGTAAAACCCAACTGCTCTATTCAAAGCTATGCACCGGTTCTGACTGCCTGGGCAGAATTTGAGCCTGTTGAGGTGGTGGCTACTACCTATCAGGCCATCAGCGGTGCAGGTAAGACCTTTGCAGACTGGCCGGAAATGGTGGAAAATATCATCCCCTATATTGGCGGAGAAGAGGAAAAATCCGAGATGGAACCCTTACGGATATGGGGAAAGATTGAGGATGGAGTGATTAAGCCGGCAGAGAGTCCCGTGATTACCTGTCAGTGTATCCGTGTGCCTGTATTAAACGGACATACGGCAGCGGTTTTTGTTAAATTCAACAAGAAGCCCACTAAGGAGCAGCTGATTGAAAAATTAAGAAGCTTTAAGGGTGTACCGCAGGAATTAAAGCTTCCCAGTGCACCTAAGCAGTTCATTCAGTATCTGGAGGAAGACAACAGACCTCAGGTTAAGCTGGATGTAGACTATGAACTGGGTATGGGAGTCAGCGTTGGACGTATCCGGGAAGATAAGGTATATGATTTTAAGTTTGTGGGACTTTCCCACAATACGGTACGGGGAGCTGCCGGCGGTGCCGTACTCTGTGCAGAGCTGCTAAAGGCTCAGGGCTATATCACGAAGAAATAGACAAAAGGGAAATCAGGAAAGGAATACTCCATGTTTACGGGAAGGGAAGCTGAACTAAACTATTTAAGGGATTATTATGATCGCGTAGGTACTCAGATAATGGTTATCTATGGCCAGAGGGGCATAGGCAAAACCACTCTGATTGAACAGTTTCTTGAGGAGAAAAGCTATCTGTATTATGAGGCAGTTTCCTGCTCTACCAGACAGCAGCTTATTCTTTTGGGACGACATTTGAATAACCTGGGCTTTTCCCTTCCTGAATCCCCTTCTTTTCAGGAAATTTTTTCTCTGTTTTCTGCTGAAGCCGTACAAAAACAGGTATTGGTCATAGATGAGTTTCACAATTTCTGTAAAACAGACAGCCTGTTTTTTGAAGCGCTTAACCGCTATCTTCAGCAGGAGGAAAAGCAAGGCAGTCTGTTCGTCATTCTATGCAGCTCATCCATGGGCTGGGTGGAAAATACCATGGCAGGTAAGATGGGAGAGCTTTCCCAAAGGATTACCGGCTTTTTAAAGGTGAAGGAATTAGGCTATCGGGATTTTGTGGGAAATTTTCCCGGCTTTTCTCTTGAGGACAGTATTGGTGCCTTTGGAATCCTGGGAGGCATTCCGGGACTGTGGCAGTATTTTAATGATGAATTTTCTTTACGGGAAAATGTAGAAAGCTTTATTCTGCAGTCCAATGAGAAGCTTTTTGATTATGGGCAGCAATATGTGGCTGAGGAGCTTAGAGAGACTGCGGTCTATAACACGATACTTTGTGCCCTGGCGGAGGGGAAGAACAAGCTGAATGATTTGTATCATTATACCGGATTTTCCCGTGCAAAAATCAGTGTATATCTGAAGAATCTGATGCAGCTGGAAATTGTGGAAAAGGTATTTTCCCTGGATACGGAGGGAAGGGAAAATACACAAAAGGGACTGTACCGAATCAGCCATGCTTATGTACATTTCTATTATCGTTATCTTTTTCCCCACCAGAATAAGCTTTTCGTTCTGGAAACGGAAGAATTTTTTGAACAGTATATTGAACCTACCTTCCGGCAGTATACCTCGGAGTATTTTGCCCATGTCTGCCGGGAATATTTGGAACGGGAAAATGCAATCAGGCGTCTTCCTTTTGAATATACCCGTATAGGACAGTGGATAGGAAAGGCGGGGAATATTGATTTTCTTATGGAAGACGAAGACAACAACGTTCTGGCAGGGATTTGTAACTGGGAGAAGAAAATGATGACCCATGAGGACTATGAGTGGTTTATGTTCTGCCAGAGACAGGCGAAGATTGAGGCGGAGCATGTAATTTTGTTCTCCAGGGTTAAATTTGATCAGGCTTTACAGATGGAGGCAAAGAAGGATCCCTGCCTGGCCCTGCTGACGCTGGAAGATTTGGGAAATAATTATCGCTTATAATATGCAGGGAGATGCTATGGGTAAAAAACTGATTATTGCGGAAAAGCCCAGTGTGGCAAGAGAGTTTTCCAGGGCCTTAAAGCAGAATATGAAATCCAGGGATGGTTATCTGGAATCTGAGGAATACATCATCACCTGGTGTGTAGGGCACCTGGTGACCATGAGTTATCCGGATGCCTATGATGACAGCCTGAAACGCTGGTCCATGGATACCCTTCCTTTTATTCCGACAGAATATAAATATGAGATTATTGACAACGTAAAAAAACAGTTTAATATTGTAAAGTCTCTTTTTCATCGGCAGGATGTAGAGGTGATCTATAATGCAGGTGACTCCGGAAGAGAAGGTGAATATATCCAGCGTCTGGTTTTACAGATGGCCGGTTATAACGGCAAAGCAGCATTGAAACGAATTTGGATCGATTCCCAGACAGAGGAAGAAATTTTACGGGGAATCAGGGAAGCAAAGGACAGCAATGTCTATGATAATCTGGGGAATGCCGCCTACCTTCGTGCCAAGGAGGATTACCTGATGGGAATTAATTTTTCCCGGGTGCTGACTTTAAAATACGGCTATGGAATGAAGCAGTTTCTGAATAAGGATAAAATGGTGATTTCCGTAGGAAGAGTGATGACCTGCGTACTGGGTATGGTGGTAAAAAGAGAAAGGGAGATTCGGGAGTTTGTAAAAACTCCTTTTTATCGTTTAGTGGCAGGAATAGAGCTTTGGACCTCCGTTCTTGAGGGAGAATGGAGAAGTGTGGAGGAAAGTGCCTATTTTGGATCGCCGCTTTTATACAAGGAGAATGGATTTTTAAAAGAAGAAGCGGTACTGAAGCTGAAGGAGGAGCTAAAAAACGGACAGGATTTTCCTCTGACAGGGATAGTGGATTCTCTAGAAAAAAAGAAGGAAACGAAGAATCCGCCCCTATTGTATAACCTGGCAGAGCTGCAGAATGACTGTTCCCGCTTTTTCAAGCTGAGTCCCGATGAAACCCTGAGAATTGCCCAGGAGCTTTATGAAAAGAAGCTGACCACTTATCCCAGAACGGATGCCAGAGTATTATCCTCTGCAGTGGCCAAGGAAATCACCAAAAATCTTTCCGGACTGAAAAGGATTCCTCAGATTGCTTCCGTGGTAGAGGAAATTCTTTCTTCGGCAAAGGATAAAGGACTTTCCCGAAGCCGCTATGTAAACGATAAGCAGATTACGGATCATTATGCCATTATCCCCACAGGCCAGGGCCTGGGCAGTATGGGAAGCCTTTCTCCACAGGCAGGCAGGGTATATGAGCTGATTGTACGCCGTTTTTTAAGTATTTTTTATCCTGCAGCAGTTTATCAGAAGATTACGCTGGTGACAGCTCTGGGAAAGGAAAAGTTCTTTTCCACCGCAAAGGTCTTGATGGAGGAAGGCTATCTGGCAGTGGCTAAGCCTCCCACAGACAGGAAAAAAGACGAGGGGGAGGACAGAGACTGTGACGCCTCCCTTTTAGAAGCGATAAAGACCTTGAAAAAAGGGCAGTCGATAAGCATTCAGTCCATGGAGATCAAAACGGGAGAAACCACACCCCCTAAACGCTATAACTC
>JBJELS010000124.1:0-2629 GCA_051879275.1 Lachnospiraceae bacterium | reverse complement strand
AAAAACCGTATGTGGCGGCATCCGGCTTAAGTCGGCGTGAATGGGGAGAAAAATATGGGGAACCGGTGTTCATATATAATCGCTATAATGCAGACAGTTTTATTGTATTAATGGAAAAATTGAGGGATAGCCTTAAAACAGAGCTGTTAAAAGCTGATTTTGATTATTTGATTAGCTGTATGCAGTTGGCAAAGGATACTCATGATGTGGAATATATGCTGGAAATTTATCGGATATTGCACGATATGGACTATTTCCTTTTTCGCTATGGAATTGAGGATATGGGAAACTATGTAAAAGATATTTCTACGATAAGCAAATATTATGGTGTCCTCAGTGTTTATGCTGAGGATGTCAAAGAATAATTGAGCTGAAGGGGTATGTTCATATGATTTTTCAAGCAAGCAGGAGGGAAAAAGGTGCCCAATATCCATGTATTAATCAAACCGGCCTCGGGCCTATGCAATATGCAATGCAGCTATTGCTTTTATCATGATGAGGCTTTAAATCGTGAAAGAGCCTCCTACGGAATGATGGAGGAGAAAACTCTGGAGGCAGTTATCCAAAAGGCCATAGACTTTTCCCATACGGACTGTACCATTGCCTATCAGGGGGGAGAGCCTACCTTAAGAGGACTGGATTTTTTTCGTCACTCCATTAGTCTGCAAAACCAATATAACACAAAAAGAATACGCATCCATAATGTCATTCAGACCAACGGCCTTTTGCTGGATGAAAAATGGGCTGAATTCTTTCACGATAATCATTTTCTGGTGGGAATATCTTTGGATGGCATACAGTTTACCCATGATCGGCTGCGGGTGGATAAGGAGGGAAAGGGTACCTATTTAAAAGTGATGGAGGCCATTGGCCTATTGAAGGAGTATGAGGTAGAGTTTAACCTTCTGACGGTAGTTAATGCCCTGACAGCCAAAAAAATCAGCCGCATTTATTCTTTTTATCGGGAACAGGATTTTACTTATCTCCAGTTCATTCCCTGTCTGGAGCCCTTAACCGGAGAGGCGGGAAGGCAGGAATACAGCCTTACGCCCAAGGCCTACGGCCATTTTTTAAACACGCTGTTTGACTTGTGGTATGGGGATTTGTTGAAAGGAAGAAGGGTACATATTCAGCTTTTTGAGGAATATATCCGTATGCTTTATGGGCAAATGCCGGGAGTATGCGGAATGTCGGGAATCTGTTCCTGCCAGCATGTAATCGAGGCAGATGGGCAGGTATACCCCTGTGACTTTTATGTACTTGATCAGTACAAGCTGGGAAGGCTGACAGAAAAATCCATGGAGGATATTCAGAATAAGCGGAAAGAGCTTCGCTTTATCGAAGAATCTCTTATGGTATCCAGGGAATGTACGGAGTGCAGATATTATCCGCTGTGCAGAGGCGGATGCCGCCGATACCGGCAGCCCATGTATTGCTTCTGCGAATCCAATAAGGCTTTTTTTGATTACTGTCTGGAACGTCTGGAAAAGGCGGCAGCAATATATGCCCGGATGGGAAATTAAGGGGGACTGTACACACAGTCCCTATTTTGTTTTCCCTTCTGCATGTTTGTTCTCTTCCGGCTGAGCCATAAAGGTGGGATAGCGAAACAGAAGAGTCCTCAGGGCAGACCAGTTAAAGGGAAAAAGGGGCCAGAAATAGCTTTTTTTCCCGAAGCTTGGTGTGGAGAGGATGGAAAGCAGCACCAGTGCCAGCCCGACCCAAAAGCCCCAGGGAGGAAAGAAGCCGGTCAACAGGATTAAGAAAAGCCGATAAAGACGGATGGCATCTCCCAGCTCTACACTGACCAGACCTAAAGTGGCAAGAAGGGTGGCAGCTCCGTAGAAAATTACTTCTTCATTGGTCCACTCCAGTCCAATGGCTGTATCTCCAATCAGCAGACCACCCACAATGGCCAGAGCACCGGAATAGCCGGAGGCGGTATGGGAAGAAGCATATTTAAACAAATCCAGTCCCAGTTCAACGAAGAGGACATAGATAAACAGCGCCAGGGGAGAGCTGTCCCGGGGAATCAATCCCTGGAAGGGAGGCGAAAGCCAGTGGGGATTCTGGGCCAGGAGCAAAAACAAAGGCATCAGCAAAAGACTGATCAGCAGGCAGATGAAACGTACCAGTCTCAGCCAGGTTCCTACCAGAGGACTTTTATAATAGTCCTCCGGGCTTTGGGTAAACTGAAACAGGTTGCAGGGCAGAATCAGAGCAAAGGGAGAATTATCCACCATAGCAAGGATATATCCCTCTGACAGATAACTGCAGGCTACATCCGGTCTTTCAGTCAGGAAGAAACCCGGCATGGGATGGAGAAAGGATTTTTTCACCAGAAGCTCCTTCAGACTCTGGATCCCCATAGTCAGGCAGGAAGTATCCAGAGAAGCCAGCTTTTCCTGAACTTCCCGCAAAAGATTGCGGTCACAGGAATCCTTAAGATAGGCCAGAGTAACGTCAGTGTGGCTTAGGGTACCGATGGTGCTTAAGGAAAAAGTAAGACCGGGATTTCTCAGCCTGCGGCGGATCAGGCAGCAGTTGGTCACCAGATTTTCCACAAAGCCATCCTTAGAACCCCGAATCACCTTCTCGCTGTCCGGTTCTTCCGTACTTCGGTCAGGAT
>JBJELS010000123.1:0-12615 GCA_051879275.1 Lachnospiraceae bacterium | reverse complement strand
TCTCTTTTCTCCTTATCTGGTGAAAGGCCTCCCAGGTACTTTACAGAATACCAAATTCTTTCATTGCTTTTTCCAGCCTTGCCGCATTGGGCGCCTCCATTTCCGTCAGAGGACGGCGAAGGGGTCCCGCATTCAGACCCATTAAATTCATTGCCTTCTTCACCGGAATGGGATTTACCTCGCAAAACAGTGCATCAATCAGCTCAATGGCCTCCAGCTGAATCCTGCGGCTGCCCTCAACATCTCCCGCAAAGAATCTTGCACACAGATCATGAGTCTGTCTGGGGGCAATGTTCGACAGTACGGAAATTACTCCCTTACCTCCCAAAGACAACAGAGGAACAATCTGATCATCGTTGCCGGAATACAAATCTACCTTATCTCCTGCCAGAGACATCAGCTTGGCTACCTGGGAAATATTTCCCGTGGCATCCTTTACCCCTACAATATTCTCTACTTCGGTACAAAGGCGTACAACAGTTTCAGGCAAAATATTCACTCCCCCGGTTCTTCCTGGAATATTATATAAAAGAATAGGAAGACTTACCGATTCGGCAACCAGCTTAAAATGCTCATAAAGTCCCTTCTGGGTAGCTTTATTGTAGTAAGGGGTTACCACTAAAAGTCCGTCAGCCCCGGCAGCTTCTGCCTCCCTGGACAGATAAATTGCCGTTTCAGTACAATTGGAACCGGTTCCGGCAATTACCGGGATTCTTCCCTTAACTGCCTTGATGCAGTAGCGAATAACATCCAGATGCTCTTCATGGGTCAGAGTTGAGGCTTCTCCGGTAGTCCCACAGACAATAATGGCATCCGTTCCTCCCTCTATCTGAAGCTCAATTTGGCGGGAAAACTCTTCATAATTCACCTCGCCGTTATCATAAAAAGGAGTTACGATTGCTACTCCCGCTCCTGTAAAAATTGCCATGCTTTCCTCTCTTTCTGCCGTTTCAGACGACATTTTAATCAAAGGTTCTACAATAAAAACCGACTACGGGAGTCGGTTTCATAAAAGGTAAATTCTTCCGCTGTCCCTGCAACATCCAAAGGGATACTGATGAATTGCGTGACCTCTATCTGTAAGAAAAGGCGGTTGCCTTAGTCTAGCTTATCATAGCACCGCCTTTTTTTCATGTCAACTTGAATCTACATATAAGATAGCATATCTTCGTCTACCAGCTCCAGCTTGTTAACCGATACCTCGTAGGCTACCCGCTTTTCCGCATAATCCTCGGAAAGCTTTTTCATATACTCTCTGCTTTGAATCCTTCCCCATACCATACATCGTGTTCCCACCTCAAAGCTGCTGGCAAAACGTGCATTCCTGCCCCAGCAGATACAGGGTATGTAGTCGGATTTTCCGTAAGGACGATTTACGGCAATCAGTAGGTCTGCAATTTCTCTTCCCAATGGGGTTTTCCGATAAATCGGCTCCTTGCAGATAAATCCATCCAGATAAATCTGATTGCTTTTTGAGCTTTCCTCCATTTCCTCCACCACTTCAATTTCCCTGGCAAATACGGAGAGAATAAGGCGGTTCTTTTTTTCCTCATGACGGTTATAGGAACGAAACTGCCCCGTAACCATAACCATTTCTCCGCGAAAATCCCGGGTTATGTCCATCAGTCTCTCCGAGATCATCAGGGGGATAATGTCACAGGAATCGCTTAGACGCTGTACCTCTACATCCACCATGTAAAATCCTTCCCCAAAAATCTCATGACTGTACTTGAACTGGCTTACGATGGTTCCCATAATCACTACCTGATTGTTTTCCATTACTTTATCTGTCATTTTTGTTCTCCCTTCTTGTTCAAGAATTTCTTCCTGTTATGTAGTACATTGTATAGCTTTTTTCTCTTTGTAGAAGTGTCAGGTATCGCACTTTTTGCCGTATTTTTCGCGTTCTCCGGCATTTTTCAATTTCCTCTTTTTTTCTTGCATGGAAGCAGAAAGGGTGCTATACTGAATAAGTTTTACAAGGAGGACTGAATGATACAGGAAAGAAAAGAGATTAGAAATATTGCCATTATTGCCCATGTAGACCACGGAAAAACCACCCTTGTAGATGAGCTGTTAAAGCAAAGCGGTGTATTCCGGGCGGGGCAGGAAGTGGCTGAACGGATTATGGACTCCAATGATATTGAACGGGAACGGGGGATTACGATTTTATCCAAGAATACCGCGATAACTTACAAGGATACCAAGATCAATATTATTGATACTCCCGGCCACGCCGATTTCGGCGGAGAGGTAGAACGTGTACTGAAAATGGTAAACGGTGTGGTGCTGGTGGTGGATGCCTTTGAAGGCGCCATGCCCCAGACCAAATTTGTTCTCCAGAAGGCTTTGGAGCTTCGCCTCCCGGTAATCGTATGCATCAATAAGATTGACCGTCCCGAGGCTCGTCCCGCAGAGGTGATTGATGAGGTTCTGGAATTGTTTCTGGATTTGGATGCTTCTGAGGAGCAGTTGGATTGTCCCTTTGTTTTTGCCTCAGCCAAAGGCGGCTATGCTTCTTTGGACATGGAGGTAAAGGGCGAAAATATGCTTCCTCTGTTTGAAACCATTCTTAACCATATCCCTGCTCCTACCGGTGATCCGGATGGGGGAACCCAGGTTTTAATCAGTACCATTGATTATAACGATTATGTAGGACGAATCGGTGTGGGAAAAGTGGATAACGGTACCATTCGGGTAAATCAGGAGGTGGTGATGGTGAATCACCATGAACCGGATAAGCAGCGAAAGGTAAAGGTATCCAAGCTCTATGAATTTGACGGCTTGAATAAGGTGGAGGTGGCCTCTGCCGGGATTGGTTCCATTGTGGCCATTTCCGGGATTACGGATATCCACATTGGTGATACCCTCTGCTCTCCCGAAAATCCGGAGGCAATTCCTTTCCAGAAGATTTCCGAGCCCACCATTGCCATGAATTTTATGGTCAATGACTCCCCGCTGGCAGGCCAGGAAGGAAAATTTGTTACCAGCCGGCATCTTCGTGATCGTCTGTTCAGAGAGCTGAATACCGATGTTTCCCTGCGGGTTGAAGAAACGGAATCTACCGAAAGCTTCAAGGTCTCCGGCAGGGGCGAGCTGCATTTATCCGTATTGATTGAAAATATGCGTCGTGAAGGATATGAGTTTGCCGTATCCAAGGCTGAGGTACTGTACAAAACGGATGAACGAAACCAGAAGCTGGAGCCTATGGAATTAGCCTATATCGATGTACCGGAGGAATTTTCCGGCTCCGTTATCCAAAAGCTTTCCAACCGTAAGGGTGAGCTGCAAGGAATGAGTCCCATTAACGGAGGCTATACCCGGCTGGAGTTTTCTATCCCTTCCAGAGGACTGATTGGCTATAGGGGAGAATTTTTAACGGATACAAAGGGCAACGGGATAATGAATACCATTTTTGATGGATACGGTCCCTATAAGGGTGATTTATCCTATCGTAAACAGGGCTCTCTCATTGCCTTTGAAGCCGGTGAAGCCATTACCTACGGACTCTACAATGCTCAGGACAGAGGTGTTTTGTTTATTGGGCCGGGAGAAAAGGTATATGCAGGAATGGTGATTGGACAGACCGGAAAAACGGAAGATATTGAAATCAATGTGTGCAAAAAGAAACAGCTGACCAACACCCGTGCCTCCGGCTCGGATGATGCCCTCCGCCTGTCTCCTCCAAAGCTTTTAAGTCTGGAGCAGGCCCTGGAATTTATTGATGTGGACGAGCTTCTTGAGGTAACCCCAAAAAGCCTGCGTATCCGCAAGCGGATTCTGGATCCTACCATGAGAAAAAGAGCGGCACAGAAACGGTAATATGAAACAAACAGGCCCCTGGGAAAAGTGGATTTCTCCCCCTCCCCGGGGCCTGCTGTCTTTTCTTTCAAAGGAACTCCTCCACGGAATCACTCCAAATCGATGGTCAGGGTTACCGGGCAATGGTCAGAGCCATAAATATCCGTGAGAATCTGTGCATCCTGAAGCTTGTCCTTCAGACTCTCGGAAACCATAAAGTAGTCGATACGCCAGCCTGCATTTTTGGCTCTTGCCTGAAAGCGATAAGACCACCAGGAATAAACTTCTGCCTTATCCGGATAAAAGTAGCGGAAGGTATCGATAAAGCCCACCTCCTGCAGATGATCCATACAGGCCCTTTCTTCATCCGTAAAGCCTGCATTCTTCCGATTGGTTTTCGGATTCTTCAAATCGATCTCCTTATGGGCTACATTCAAGTCTCCGCAAAAAATCACCGGTTTATCCTCTTCCAGCTTTTTTAAGTATTTACAAAAATCCTCTTCCCATTTCATTCGATAGTCCAGACGCTTAAGCCCATCCTGGGAATTGGGGGTATAGACCGTAATTACATAGTAGCCGGGATATTCCAGGGTGATTACTCTTCCCTCCTGATCATGCTCCTCAATGCCGATTCCCAGTCTTACGGACAGGGGCTTATGCTTAGTAAAAACAGCCGTTCCCGAATACCCCTTCTTTACGGCATAATTCCAATATTGATAATAGCCGGGCAGGTCCAGACTGATCTGCCCCTCCTGCAGCTTACTTTCCTGAATACAGAAAAAATCCGCATCCTGTTCCTTCAAAATATCCACAAAGCCTTTATCCACGCAGGCTCTTAATCCATTTACATTCCATGATATTAATCGCATATTCTCCTCCATTCTGCCGCTTAAGCGGCTGTATTTACAGATTCAGCAGGTTGGTCGCCACCTGAAAATAAATAATCAGGGAAAGGGCATCACAAATGGTGGTAATAAAGGGGCTTGCCATGACTGCCGGGTCAAAGCCGATTTTCTGTGCCAGCATAGGAAGCATACAGCCTACAATTTTGGCGATAAAAATCGTACTTAACAGGGTAATGCAGATCACCAGTGCAACAGTAATGGTCAGCCGGTCAAACAGCATCAGCTTGGCAAAATTAGCTGCCGACAGGGTCATTCCGCACAGCAGTGCCACCCTGGCCTCCTTCCAGACCACTCTAAGCATATCCTTAAACTCAATTTCATTCAGAGAGAGCCCCCGGATAATGGTTCCACTGGCCTGACCGCCTGCATTCCCGCCTGTTCCCATGAGCATGGGAATGTAGGCCGTTAAAATCACACAGGCACTTAATGCTGTTTCAAAGGAAGCGATAATCCTCTCCGTAAAGGTTGAGGAAATCATCAGCAAAAGCAGCCAGGGAATACGTTTTTTCCAGGTTTCCCCTATCCCGGTTTTCATATAGGGCTTGTCGGAGGGCACGATAGCCGCCATTTTTTCAATATCCTCCGTAGCTTCCTGCTCCAGAATATCCACAATGTCGTCAACGGTTATAATTCCTACCAGACGATTTTCCTGATCCACCACCGGCATGGCCGTAAAGTCATACTTCTGAAACAGCCGGGCCACCTTTTCCTGATCCATCATGGTGCTGGCGGAAATAACATTTTCATGCATAATGTCTGCAATAATCTCATCCTCAGGACTAAGGAGCAGGGCTCGCAGCGTCACTGTGCCCACCAGCTTTCTTCTGCCGTCCAAAACGTAACAGACATTAATGGTTTCACTGTCCAGACCGATACTTCGGATTCTCTGAATGGATTCCGCCACCGTGAGATTTTCCTTCAGATCCACATATTCCACCGTCATGATGCTTCCTGCACAATCCTCAGGATAACGAAGCAAATGGTTGATGTCCCTTCTGGTTTCCGGGCTTGCTACGGCCAGAATCTTTTTTACAATATTAGCCGGCATTTCCTCCAGCAGATCCGTGGCATCATCTGCCATCAGATTATCAATGATGTTTGCCGCATCCCTTTCGGAAAGGGAGGTAATAATAAACTGCTGATTATCCACTTCCATATAAGCAAATACATCAGCCGCCATATCCTTAGGCAAAATACGGAAAATTTTCAGCATCTGCTGGGCTTCCATTTCCTCCATAATAGCGGCAATATCCGCATCATTTAATTCTGTAAGCTTCTGTCTTAATCCGGTATACTGCTTGGTTTCCATCAGCTCCTTCAGTTCTTCCAGTTCCCTTGTTAAGTCCATAGCGCTCCCCTTTCATACCCATCCTCCCCCAGATTATTTATCTGCAATGGGGGTATAAAAGCTTTCCTTCTCTTCTATTCTGCACTTTGCCGCAGTTGCTTCCCTGATTTCCTTTAATATCTGCTCTTTTTGCTCCTGCAGGAAAAATACCCGGAAAACAACCTTGTCCGTATATTGCACATCCTCCGGCTGTATACCGGCTTTTCCCAGAATATACTGAATCTTTCCTACTCCGGTATAATCTGTTTCCAAAAGCACCCTGGTTCCCCAGCTGAGGGTCGCTGTCTTACTGGCAGCAATCCCCTCCTGTAGGGCCTTGGTATAGGCCCTCACCAGTCCACCGGTTCCCAGCAGCACTCCTCCAAAATACCGGGTTACTACGGCTGCCACATCCGTCAGCCCTTCCCTGACCAGTACCTCCAGCATAGGTCTTCCCGCAGTTCCCGAAGGTTCTCCGTCATCACTGCAGCGGGTAATCTCTCCCCCGCTGCCCAAAACAAAGGCACTGCAATTATGCCTGGCATCCCAATATTTTTTCTTCATTTCCTCGATAAATCCGGCAGCCTCTTCTTCTGATTTCACCGGTCTTATGGTGGCAATAAAACGGGATTTTTTCTCGATATACTCTCCTGTCCCTCCTTCGATCACTATACGGCAGGATGGATGTTTTACCGTTTCTTCCTTCATCTGCTCTCCAAAAAGTCCCTCCGGGACTGTTTCTATTTTTAATAACCCCTTTGAATCATCAATATCTTACCATATGGCAACATAAAAAGGAAAGAATTTGTGTACAATTCTTAATAATTTCAAAAATCCTTTATTTACCTATATTTTTTTGCTATAATCGTATGGTAATGCCTGGAAGTGGGTATGTTCAATAAAGAACCTTTTACTTTATTAAGGAGGCAAAATACATGAATTATGGCAAAAAAGGTGTCTCTGAGAAACAAAGGACACTGAATGCTAAGTCTTCTAAGTGGGGGAAAAAAATAACACTGATCTTTTTAAAGGTCTTTCTGGTGGTCTTTCTCTGTGTGGGAATTATCGGTGCCTTTGGTGCCTTTGGTGTAATAAAGGGTGTCATCGATACTGCTCCGGACATTTCACAAATGACCGTTGCACCTACCCGTTTTTCCACCTTCATTTATGACAGCGAAGGGAATCAGACTGCAAAGCTGGTGGCTTCAGATTCCAATCGTATTCCGGTTACCATGGATAAAATTCCGGAAAATCTGGCAAATGCCTTCGTCGCCATAGAAGATGCACGTTTTTATGAACATAACGGGATTGATATTAAGGGAATTATGCGTGCCTTTTTTGTCGGTCTGAAGAACAAGGGGAACTTTTCAGAGGGAGCCAGTACCATCACTCAGCAGCTGTTGAAAAATCTGGTGTTTACCGACTGGGTTTCGGAGGATAGCTTCGCGGAAAAGTTAAAGCGTAAAATCCAGGAGCAGTATCTGGCCATAGAGCTGGAAAAGGAAATGGATAAAAATACTATTCTGGTAAATTACATGAACACCATCAATCTGGGACAGAATACCCTGGGGGTTCAGGCTGCCTCTCTTCGTTATTTTAACAAGCAGGTATATGAATTAAACCTGTCTGAATGTGCAGTAATTGCCGGAATCACACAAAATCCCTCCAAATATAATCCCATCACTCATCCGGAAGAAAATGCAAAGCGGAGAAGTAAGGTGCTGAACAATATGCTGGAGCAGGGCTATATCACTCAGGCTGAATATGACGAAGCCCTTGCCGATGACCCTTATTCCCGAATCAAGGTAAATAATGAGGTGGTAGGCGATACTACCATTACTTCCTATTCTGATGATGCGGTAAACGAACAGGTATACGCAGATTTAATTGCTGCAGGATATAATGACAATCAGGCCTATACCCTGCTTTATACCGGCGGACTCAGCATTTTTTCCACTCAGAATCCGGATATTCAGGCTATTTGTGATGAAATCTACTCTGATGAGGAAAATTATCCTGCCAGCAGCAAATGGCAGCTGGAGTACGCACTGAGTATTACCAAGGCCAATGGAGAGGTGGAGCATCACAGCTCCGAAATGTATCGTAAGTATTTCCGGGAAAACGGACAGAAAAGCTTCAATCTTCTTTACTCCACCCAGGAGGATGCCTATGCAGCTATTGCAGAATATCAAGCTGCTGTACTGGAGCCGGGGGATGAGATTCTTCTGGAAACCATCAACTTTACCCCTCAGCCGCAGGTCAGCATCACGGTGGCGGATCAGAGTACCGGATATGTGGTAGCCATGGTTGGAGGCCGCGGTACAAAGGAAGGCAGCCTAACCCTAAATCGAGCCACCTCCACTACCCGTCCTGCCGGTTCCACCTTCAAGGTACTTGCCTCCTTCGGCCCGGCATTGGATACCGGTGAATTTACCCTGGCAACGGTAGTCAATGATGCTCCCTTTAATTATTACGATGGCAGCCCGGTAAGAAACTGGTATGCCAACAGTGCCACTCCCTACCGCGGACTGGTAAATATCCGAATGGGAATTTATGATTCCCTGAATATTGTTGCCGTAAAAACTCTTACCCAGATTACCCCTCAATTAGGTTACGAATATCTGTTAAAGTTTGGTTTCACCACTCTGGAAACGGCAAAGGAGATTAACGGCAAAATTTACTCCGACATTCAGCAGTCTCTTGCTCTTGGCGGTCTGACCACCGGTGTTTCCAATCTGGAATTGAATGCAGCCTATGCTGCCATTGCCAATGGCGGAGTCTACATTGAGCCTAAGCTTTATACCAAAGTGGTAGATAATAACGGAAATGTGATTCTGGATAATACCCAGAGCGAAACACGCCAGGTGATTAAGGAAACTACTGCCTTCCTGCTGACCAGCGCCATGCAGGATACGGTAACCCGGGGAACGGGTACTGCTGTCAATTTTGGCGGTATGGCTATTGCCGGTAAAACCGGTACCACCACCGACGATCTGGATGTGTGGTTCTCCGGCTATACCCCCTATTATACCGCAACCACTTGGACCGGATATGACCAAAATAATTCCAAGCTGAGTGTGGATAAGGCACAGCTTAATCTTTCCAAAACCATGTGGAAGAAGGTTATGGAAAAAATACACGAGGAACTGCCCGCCAAGTCCTTTGAAATGCCCGCCGGCATCGTTCAGGCTACTGTCTGCTCCCGTTCCGGCAAGTTGCCCATTGCGGGCTTGTGCGACCACACCCTGAATACAGAATACTTTGCAGAAGGAACCGTTCCCACAGAGTCCTGCAATGTACATTATCAGGGAAGTCTGTGCAGCTATTCCCACCTGCCGGCCTGTGCAACCTGTCCCTTCAAGGTGGAAGGTGTGTTTGAGCTTACTCCGCCGGAGCATCCTTCTTTGCAGAGCGGTTCTGCTACTCTTACCAGTAATATCGCTGAAGCTGCTGAAGCTCCTGTTGAAGGAGAGACCGGTACTACAAACTATTGTCCTCACAACGAGGCCTTTATGGCGGATCCTAACGCAGGAACAATTATTTCTCAGCAGTGGGCGGAAATGCAGCAGGCAAATCAGGCGGCTGTGGCGGCCCAGGAAGCTGCTCAATCTACAGAATAAGCCACAGGCATATGAAAAGGGGGCTGTCTATTTAAGACAGCCCCTTTAGCATTGCCAGATAATCTGCTTTTCTTTATCTCTCTACTCGTCTGTTCCCAGCTCATCCTCCGGGACGATGAAATCCTCTGTATATTCATCAGCATTTTCATCTTCATTATCGTAAAATTCCGGCTCCAGCTTCACTCCGCATTTAGGACAGAAAACACAGTCAGAGGGAATCAGGCTATCGCAGGAAGAGCATTTAACATCTCCCCGCAGATCTCTGATCTTTCTGTGCAGTTCATCCACTGCCTTCCTGGCATCCCGAATGGACTGAACATTTTCTTCAAATTCACAGACCACATCGGAATCCTTATAGGCCTCATAATAGGCTTCTCCTATTTTACGGTAGTTCTTTTTTATTTCTGCTTCAATAGCATTAATCTGCCCCTTTAAATTTGCAATCTCGGCAACCTTCTTAGCTGCCTCTGCTGCTTCCTTACCCTTTGCAGTCAGGGTTTCGCCAATATTTTCAAAAAATGCCATAACAATTCCTCCTCTTGCTTCTTTAATGAATGATTATTTTTCATTATACTTACTTTTTTCAGTTTTTTCAAGATGATGTTTATTCTTATTTAACCTTTCTCCACTCTGAGTCCTTTCGTAAAACCACTTCCTTAACGGCTAAAACTCCCCGGCTGACGGTAAAACGAATATCATAGTCTCCATAGCTCATTCCATATACATAATCCGGCTTCTTATTATAGGCTGCTCTGGGATCCTGGGAAAGCAGATCAAACACAGTCTGACGAAGCTCCCGGGGCAGTTTTTCCTGCAGATTTTGAGGAAAATCCACCCTTATTCCTTCTGCCTGATGCTGCTGTCCAAAGCCTCCCTTTGCCTCAGGGTGGTTGTCTGTATAGGGTAAAAAGGGCTTAATATCATAAATTGGTGTTTTATCCAGTAAATCGGCCCCTGAAACCACTAAGATGGGCTCTCCCCTTTCCCCGTAGCGAACCTCCTCCAGCCTTACACTGGAAAGGCCGATGGAATTGGGACGAAAGGGAGAACGGGTAGCAAATATTCCTCTTCGTTCTCTGCCTCCCAGCCTGGGAGGAGCCACCGTCAGGCTGTGCTTTTCCCAGGCTGCCCTGGTAAATCCCCACAGGAGCCATAAATGGGAATATTCTTCAATTCCCCGAATGGCATCCGGATTCCGAAATTCTCCCTCGAAATGAATTTCTCCCCGCAAAGAGGGAACCAGTCCGCTCTGCCTGGGAATACCGAATTTTTCCCGAAAGTCGGTATGTATCCTTCCGACAATAATTAATTTCTCTTCCATTTCCTTAACCTCTCCAGATAAAAACAAATATACAAAAAGGCCTTTCAGAGAACCCCCCCCGAAAAGCCTCACTTTCAATTATTAAAAGCTGTCTAGCGGATTTGAACCGCCGACCTCATCCTTACCAAGGATGCGCTCTACCTACTGAGCTAAGACAGCCTATCGATGAAAACTCACCGACGAAGGTTATCTTATCATAAAGAGTACTGCCTGTCAACTTTTATTTTTTTATCTTTTCTATTATTTTTCCTGTTTCCCAGACAGCCCAGATTTTACTTAAGCTCCCTTACAAGTCCCTCATAAATCAAGGCCTTCATTTCTTCCGAGCTGCAGTCCGCCGCCCTTTCGGGACAGGACTGATAGGCCAGATAAATCAAAGCCTTTGAGGCTAAAACTGCAGCCACATAGCTGGCCGGCAGCTGACTGCGAATCACTCCCTCCTTTTGTCCGCAATCAGCCAGATAGCCTATGATATATTTAGGCTGAGCCTTACAATTTTCCCGTACCTTACTTCGTAAATGCTCACTTAAGGTATCACTTCCCATAAAAATACTTAAAATCCGCAGAAAGCACTCGCTTTTTCTTTTTCCTTCCTCCAGACGGGCAAAGGCTGCATAAATTTTCCCTTTGAAATCAGGATACCTTTCCATTTCCGTGTATAGCTCTGCACAGTGTCTGTCTGAAAGATAAAGAATTGCGGAAACAATGATTTCTTCTTTAGAAGAAAAATAGTCATAGGCAGTTCCCTTTCCTATACCCGCTTTTCTGGTAATATCCTCTACCTTAAGACGGTTTAAATCAGCCCCTTCCACTAGCAGCTTTTCCACCGCATGGTACAATGCCTGTACCTTATCCTTTTCCTCTCTGTCTTCCTTTCGCATGATTTCCCCTCATTCTGCCATCGAAGGCAGCTTTCTTTTCCTCTTATCTTCCTCCACTGCCTCTTCTCTTTTCCCGGTGAAACACATCATAAATACAGGGAATCACCACCAGAGTAAGCAGTGTACCATAAATCAGGCCTCCAATGGTAACGATAGCCATAGGTCTTGTCATATCTGCTCCCATCCCGCTTCCGAAGGCCATGGTTAACAGCCCGAAAATCGTAGTCAGAGCAGTCATCAGAACCGGTCTTAGTCTGACTCTTCCTGCTGTTAAAAGTGCCTGCCGCTTTTCCATTCCTCCCTCTCTCAGCTGATTGGTGTAATCTACCAGCACAATACCATTATTTACAATAATACCTGACAGCATGATGAAGCCGATAACCGCAATTACACTGACTTCATTTCCGGTTAAGAACAGTCCCAGAAACCCTCCGGTAAAGGCCAGCGGAATAGTAAACATAATGATAAAGGGGGAGAGCAGTGACTGAAATTGGGCCACCATAATCAAGTACATAAAGGATATTGCCAGAATCATCATCAGCATCAGCTGCCCCATGGCCTCCATAATGGTTTCATTTTCCCCGCTAAACTGCAGGGAGTATCCGCTGGGCAGTGTGTAATCTTCCAGTGCCTTCTCGACATCAGCAGAAACCAGACCCACATTGTATCCATCGGCAATCTGTGCCGAAACAGCAATATACCTGGTCTGCTCTGTACGGTCAATGGCCCTTAGCCCTTCTTTATCTTCAAAATCCGCCAC
>JBJELS010000122.1:0-2655 GCA_051879275.1 Lachnospiraceae bacterium | reverse complement strand
CCATTGCTGCTTCATCCATGGTGAACAGCACCTTTAATAAATACGTCAGAGTACGCAGTATGTGCGGCTTGACGGCAGCACAGGTAGCAAGAAGGATTCTGGATCAAAACGGTCTGGCAGATATCAGAATAGAGCATGTGGGAGGAAACCTGTCGGATCATTATGATCCCAGAAGCAGAATCTTAAGATTATCGGATTCTACCTATGGCTCCGCTTCTGTGGCGGCTATCGGTGTAGCTGCCCATGAATGCGGACATGCCCTGCAGCATAGTGAGGGATATAAGCCTCTGATTTTCAGAAATGCCATCGTTCCGGCTGCCAATATCGGCTCCAGAATAGGGATTCCCATTATTTTGCTGGGCTTGGTTTTCGGAGCGGGAGGAAATGTTCTGATACAGCTGGGAATCTGGGTATTCTCTCTGGCGGTTCTGTTTCAGGTGGTAACCTTACCTGTGGAATTTAATGCTTCCGGACGTGCTCTGCAGATGCTGGAGGGCTATGGGATTTTACAGGGGCAGGAAAATCGCCAGGCAAAAAAAGTATTGTCGGCAGCAGCCATGACCTATGTAGCGGCGGCAGCGGCATCTATTCTGCAGCTTTTGAGACTGATTCTTTTATTCGGCAGAAGAAACAGGGATTAGAATTGGAATACGGAATGAACAATCAGACGGTTAGTGTGAATTTGAGAGAACTGGTGCTTTCCTTATTGATGGAGGTTTATGCACAGAAGGAATTTAGTCATATTTTACTGCACCGGATTCTGGATAAATATGATTATTTGACAGCAAAGGAAAAAGCCTTTATTAAGCGGTTGACGGAAGGAACACTGGAAAGAACCATAGAGCTGGATTACATTATTGATCAATACTCTAAGGTTAAGGTTCGGAAAATGAAGCCTCTGATAAGGGCTTTACTTCGCATGAGTGTTTATCAGCTTATGTATATGGATGCCGTTCCGGACTCGGCAGTATGTAATGAGGCGGTTAAGCTGGCTGTAAAGCATAAGTTTTCTTCCCTGAAGGGCTTTGTTAATGGTGTTCTTAGAACTATTGCAAGAAATAAGGAAAGGATAGCCTATCCCGAAAAAGAGGAACAGAGAGCCCAATATCTGTCGGTCAGATTTTCCATGCCTTTATGGCTGGTGGAGCATTTTGAACAGGAATACACACAGGAAAAGACCCAACAGATGCTGGGTGCCTTTCTTAAGGAAGCCCCGGTGACCATAAGGCTGAAGGAGGAACTGGAGGATAAGCATATTCAGGAATTGGAGAAGAGGTGGCAGGAGCAGGGGATTAACATAAATCCTCATCCCTATCTATCCTATGCCCGCCGGTGTGAAAGGGTGGAGGGACTGGCCCGTATGGAAGGCTTTCAGCAGGGCTGGTTTACGGTTCAGGATGTAAGCAGCATGCTGGTAACTCAGACGGCAGGAATCAGGCCGGGGATGAACATCTTGGATGTTTGTGCCGCTCCCGGAGGAAAGGCCACCCATGCAGCCCAAAAGCTGAAAGGAAGCGGGCTGGTTCTGGCAAGAGATATTTCAGAGGAGAAGGTTGAGCTGATTCGGGAAAACGCCCACAGACAGCGGATCAGCAATCTGCAGGCAGAGGTTTGGGATGCACTCTGTCCGGATGAAAGCAAAACAGCCTGGGCCGATATTCTTTTCTGTGATTTACCCTGTTCCGGTCTGGGCATTATGGGAAAAAAGAAAGACATCAAATATCGTATTACCCCGGAAAGTATAGAAGAGCTTGTGAGACTTCAGCAGAAAATTCTTTCTGTGGTATGGACTTATGTGAAGCCCGGGGGAATTATGATGTACAGTACCTGCACCATCAACCGGAAGGAAAATGAAGAACAGGTACGCCGGATAATCGATCAGCTTCCCTTTGAAGTGGTTTCCATGAAGGAGGAGCTTCCACAGGCTCTGAAGAAGGAGGAGGGAGCCTTTGGACTGCAGCTTATTCCCGGGATTCACGAGACGGACGGATTCTTTTTTGCAAAGCTGCGAAGAAGAGAATAAAGCAGGAAAATGAGAGAGATTATGGATATAAAATCAATGACCCCTGAGGAACTGAAAATCAGGGTAGAAGAGCTGGGAGAAAAGGGATTTCGTTCGATGCAGCTCTATCAATGGATGCATGAGAAGCTGGCAGAGGATTATGAGGAAATGTCAAATCTTTCCAAAGGGTTTCGGGAAAGACTGATGAGAGAAGAGCCTCTGATCCGACTGGAGATGGTTAGAGTACAGGAGTCGAAGCTGGACGGAACAAGAAAGTATCTGTTCCGCCTGGAAGACGGAAATTTAGTGGAAAGTGTATGGATGAAATATCATCATGGAAACAGTGTATGTATTTCCTCCCAGGTAGGCTGCCGTATGGGCTGTCGCTTCTGTGCCTCCACTTTGGATGGGCTGGAGCGTAACCTTCTGCCATCGGAAATGCTGGAACAGATTTATTCCATCATCCGCCATACAAAAGAGAAGGTCAGTAATGTAGTGGTAATGGGTACCGGAGAGCCTATGGATAATTATGACAATCTGGTAAGATTTATCCGGCTGTTAAGTGGGCAGAGCGGACAGAATATCAGTCAAAGGAGTATTACGGTATCTACCTGCGGACTGGTACCCCAGATGAGAAGGCTGGCAGAGGAGGG